>JAZNMO010000170.1:0-45167 GCA_045579665.1 Lachnospiraceae bacterium | reverse complement strand
CCTGGAACAGCATTTCAGGAGTATCCAGAATTCTTGGAAGATTACCTTCCTTGGAATCCAATGATTCAGAAAATATGTAGATAAACAGACATCCCGATTTCAATAACGAAATCGGGATGTTTTTATACACTATGTGATTTGACGCTTACAATCTATCATAACCCCAACGACAACATGCACCTTTCGGGAGTTTGACACAAAAAACTTCGTGACAATAACTTGACATAAGGGGCTGGGGAGGACTGTGCCTTGAACGGAGTATGACAAGATAATAGATGTATGAATAAAGAGCAGTCAATCGACTGCGCCTTATAAGACTAAACGATAACCCAATCACCAATCCATGAATTGGATGAATAATCAAATAAACGTTTGTATAATACATCGTTGACGCGCTTATAACGCCAACCTATAGTGGCACTTCTAGATGATTGAATAGTCTCTGTGTATATATTTGTATCAGAAGCCTGTACAGATATAGAATTGATTGGAGATGCAATAATTAGCATAGTACAAGAGAGTAATAGTGTGGTAATTTTAATTTTTTTCTTCATATTAGTTGGCTCCTTCTTCGTATGGTCTAATGCCATAATAGTATTTTAATGAATCAGTTGTTTCAATTAGTTCATTTTGATAGTAAATGTTATATATTCCGGACTCATCCAATATATAGTAAAAATCAGGAGACATAGTTCCGACTGTCGTTTCTTCAACTTCGGGTGCTACATAAAATGGTTCCGATATAAATAAGTAAGAACCTAGATATACAGTGATTAACAAAGTAATAAATAATGAACTATATATGTAATTTTTCCTTGGTGGATTATTCAATCCGAATTCAAAACGCTGATGTAACATGGAATGACTATTTGTGCAATAATAAACTACATATGGTGAATGCAGTGTCTCGTTAGTAGAGTGTTTGGCTACAATCAATAAGCAAGAAAAGTAATTGGCTTTTTTCTCCTGCGTCTCTCGTGTAATGTCATGGTCAATTCGTATTTCCAAGATAGTGTCAACTTGCTTTTGAAATAATTTGCACATAGGGTTCCACCAATATATTATGCAAATGATTTGTACAATCATCTTTAATATTAAATCGTGGTGAAAGTAGTGTGATAGTTCATGTTCTAAAACCAGTTTAAGCTCTGACTCTGAAAGAAAAAGTGACTGGGGTAATAATATTTTGGGACGAAAAACTCCGCAAATCATAGGACTACAGATTGCTGCTGTTTCATAAATGGAAATGTAATTTTTTTCTATTTTAGATTTACAAATCGCATCAATGATTTGCTGATATTTTGTCGTACCAGTAACATTTGTGCCATTTATAGCAATATAATTTGCCAATTTTTTATGTTCTTTAGCATAAGTGAAAATGCCATATCCAATTCCAAGAGACCAAATAATTAGCAGAAAATGCCATATAGAGAAACCATTCAATCTGGGTTGTCGAATTTGGACAATGATATAGGATAGTGGTTCGGGAAGGTAGATATTCCTTGTAAATGAAAATTCAAGTGGTACGAATAAACGTATGATAATCAGAAAAATCCCTAAGGTTAAAAGCTTGTATCCCAATTTAAGCATTATATTCGTATGCTTAAATATGAGAGTCATGCAAATGATTAAAATATTGGTTGCTAAAATCGCACTCAAGACTGTTTGTAAAGTAAATCCCATTAGTTGCTCCTTTGTGCAATATTTCTTTTGTATTCTGCGAGTAGAGCTTCTAAATGCTCTATATCTTCTTGGACTTTTTGAGAATCCTGTTCACAATCTAATAGTGCAGCAACTAAAGATGTCTTAGTAATGTCTTTCCCATATGTTTCATAGTCTGAAGTGATTTTGGATAATGCATAATCATTAGCAGAAACAGAAGCTTTGTAGCTGCGGCAGAGTACAGTTCCACTATAAACAATATCAGCTACTTCGATGAATTCATTTCTAAGTAATTTTCGTAAAACTGCTTGAATGGTATTCATTGTAGTATCTGTATTTAGTTTAAAAATTTCAGAAGCAGTTAAGGGCTTTGGTGAATTCCAAAGAGTGTTTAAAATTTCCAAATCACGATTTGTTAGCTTCGATATATCGAATTTACTTTTCTTCTTCATGAGAACCTCCCATATAACATTGGAAAATATATATCTAACTATAAAATAATATACAAGAGTGTGTAAGTCAATATAAAACAATGTTTCGTCTTATTATAAATTTTGCTGAAGATAAGACATTCTTGACAAAAGACACAGTATTACATAAGATGACAGTGTAAATAAAATACAGTCGTGTTCAAAGTGGGAGGTGAGGTTATTGATTGTAGCATGTTGGGAAGAAAAATAAATAAAAAATGTAGAACTAAAGTATTCAGAACTATTTGCTGGATAAAGTAGTGTCATAAAAACTCACGTTCAACTTGGCTTTGGCTGAGCCGTTTAAAGGATGATTATAACGATGAAGTAGGTAGTAAAAAAGAAGAAATGAGGGAAAAAGAATGAAGAAATATAAGGTACGTACATTGGTGATTATGACTGCAGTGTTAATTATGACTCTGCCTATGGTAGTTTCGGCTGCTTCGACGACGTTAAATGCAGATTACGCTAGCGCAAAAGCAACTCTATCATGTAGTTTTCATTTGAAAGCATTTAATAATGACACAGCAACAGCAACTACGGAAATAACTGAGTTGGATTCAGCAGCTCCGACTAAATATAGAGTAGCAGTCCGTTTGGAAGAATGGGAAACCAAAAAGAAATGTACTCGATTCCAATATAAAAATGGAGATAATAAGGTAACATTAACAACAAGTGTTGAAGATGTTGTTCAGTTTGCTAGCAGGCATTCAATAGATAACGAAAATAATACAAAAGAACTTGAAGTCACAAGCTTTTATGATGCTGAATAATAGGACGATATATATCTACTCATCAATAAAAGACTAATCATAGAAAGTTAAGTAAAAATCAAGTAGCGATTTAGAGATAAATTTGGCTGTCGTTGCTATCATGCTTATAAGGTGTTTTTTCAATGATTTTTGCATAGTATAAGTTTGGACGGTATTAAAATTATACATTTTGTGAGTTTGGCCCTGATATGTTATTAGACAGTTAGCATATCGGGGCATTGATTCAAGATTTGTATTGAGGATGTTGTTATGGAACTTTTTATGGGATAATTTGTGGTTAGAAGTTAATATTTATAGATTCTAAACACAGTTCAATAGTATATCAATTTATATTACGAGATGAAAGGAAAAAAGTGATGATTGATTCTTTGATTATCACACAAGAAAGATATGGTATTAAAAAAATATTTGACGATTTCTATATTAATAATAGTATGTTTTCTGAGTGCATTTTTTTCGTTATTTAATGGTTTTTTTTCTATTGTTCAAGCAGAGAATAATATGAAAAAAGAGATTAAATATGGATATCAAAATGAAGTTCGAATGTATATAGAATCTATAGATGATATGAATGTAGCAGATTTGTCATTTTTGGGACGTCAGATTGAAACATGCAATATTTATATAGATAATTTATGTATTTATTTCGAGGAATGTGCATATGTATTCTGTCCGGAGGTACTTCTTTGCCAAAATGAACAGTTGCCGTATCCAACGAAAAAAGGGACTTGTAAAATACCCAAAAAAGAGATACTTGTTTCCGATAATATAGAGATTGATAGCAATGAACTCAGTATTCATGGATATATATTTAAAATTTGCGATGAAATAGATACGGAACAATATAATGGACTAAAAGATTATTTTGTGTTAAGGGCAGAAGATTATTTTCAAGCCTTTGAAGAAGAAAAATTATCGAAAACAATAGAATTGAAGATCTGTTCAAATAAATTTGATATATATGAAACCTATATAAAAATAAAGGATATGATTCAGCAAAAATATCCTAGTAGTTATATTTACTTTGAGGAAGGAGAAAGAAATAGTAGTATATTCACTGGACTATTTTCTGGGAAAACAATACTTGGAATGTTATTATATATATTTGCGTTAATTAATGTTATGATTATTTCATTTTATTGGGTAAACGTTCGAAAAAGAGAAGTTGGGATTAGAAAAGCTTACGGGGCAACTAATCAAGAAATTATTTTTTTGTTATTGAAAGAGATGTTGATTGTTATTACAATTTCAGCGGTTATAGCATTTCTGATACAAATGATTATTCAATTGGTTATGAGGAATGAACTCATGTTTTCTGAATGGATAACGATTGCTTTTTTTTATCTGGGAACGATTATTGTTTCGGCATTGGTGTCTATTTTAGTTCCTGTCAGATACATTTTAAAATTACATCCGGCAGAGGGTATTAAATTATGATGAGAAGATTTTTATATTATATAGCACGTAATAGAATACAGCTTATTTTGGTTATGGGATTATCAATTATATCCTTATTTCTTTGCTTGATTGCACTAACAAATAGCTTTGTATTTAATGCACAAATAAGAGATTTAGAAAAAATGTTTCAAGTTGATATGGACAAAATAGGAGTGTTTGATTTTAGTTATGTAAATGATGAGGATAATTTTGGGTATGACATAGACGAGATAAAGAATACTATTAAAAAAGATTATGGATTGACATGTGGAGCGTATACAGAATCATATATTTGGTTAGACGAATTGTGGAATAATGAAGCTTATCTTGAATGTAACAGAAAAGAATATAAAGGAACTTTTCTTGAAGAAGAACCAGAGTTGTCAGATATTATTTTGGTTAATCCGGAAATAATGGATATTGTAGACTGCGGCATTGAAAAAGAAAATTTACTTCCAATCACAATAGATGAAGAATTATATTATCCCATTTATGTTGGTACAGATTTCAAGAATATTATAAAGATAGGTGATGTTTTAACAAATTCTACGTTTAATACGAGATATATAGTAAAGGGATATATAGAGGATGAAAATTGGTTTGCTTATTCCAATTTGTTTGCGTTTCCGGTATCATCCATGAAGCATAAGTTTATTGCGTCTTTCTGTAAAGAAGAACAAATAGATTCGATGACACAAATGTCAACAGTAAGTCAAATATTTGTAAAAATGGATGATGACCAAGAGACCTTCATTAATCAGATAGAGAAACTGGCTGCCCAAAAAGATATTAAGATACATATCAGTACGATTGAAAACAAAATGCAGGAATTGCAAGCAGATAACCAAGAAATGATTCGGAATGAATATGGTTTCACAGTGGTTGTGATGATTTGCTCTATGATTTCAATTATTTCGCTCTTTTGTGCATTTATTCTAATGCAAATAAAAGAATATGGAATTCGATTAGCATTTGGAGAAACAAAAGAAAGACTGATAAGTGTTTTAGTAGGAAGGCATTTAATTCTTATACTTATTGCAATGTTGGTTGCTATATGGTTGGTAAAAAAGTATTTAGATATAATTGTAATGGGAGAATTTTATCAATTGTTTGATAAGACGTTAGTAGAATATGCCATTCCTATTACTATATTAGTTAGTGTATTGTATACTTTGATTTCTTTGATTCCACCAATAATCATGCTAAACAGAATGGAATTAGTACAATTAATAAAGGAGGATATATGATTGAATTAGTAGATATATCAAAAATATATAAGAATGGAGAACAGGAGACAGTAGCACTGAAAGATGTATCTTTGACGGTTAAGGATGGTGAATTTGTGGTAATCATGGGTACATCAGGCTCTGGGAAGTCAACTTTATTACATATCTTGGGTTGTATGGATAAAGCTACAAAAGGGATTTATATGTTAAATGGTGAAGATATTGCACATTACAACTCTCGACAGTTTAGTAAAATACGAAAAAGCAAGATATCATTTGTTTTTCAGAATTTCGCTTTAATGGAAAAATATACAGCTTTTGAAAATATAGAATTACCATTATTACACAGAGGTATATCAATAAGGAGGCGTAAGAAAATAATTTTGGAGGCGGCGCAACAACTTGGTATTGAAAGCCAGTTATACAAGTTACCGAAAGAAATGTCGGGAGGACAACAACAAAGAGTTGCACTAGCACGGGCATTGGTTAGTGGTGCAGATATTATTCTGGCTGATGAACCGACAGGTGCTTTAGATCATGCGACAAGTATGGAATTAATGAATATTTTAAAGGGATATAATTTAAGTGGTAAGACCATTATCATGGTGACACATGATAAAGAAGTAGCAGAATATGCTGACAGAGTAATAAAAATAGAGGATGGGATATTAGAATGAAAATGAAGAATACGGCATGGATTTTAGTAATAGTTACGATTTTGTCCGTACTGAGTGGATGTGAGAAAAAACAAGAACTTCAACATGTAGAATCAGAGAAATTTTTTTATAAGGAATATTATCAGCCAGAGAAAAAACATAGGGAAGAAGAGATTATACTGGAAGAGGGATGTAAGGAGATAGTAATCCAAGGGACAACAAAATCTGGAACAATTCATGTGGTGTTTGAAAATAAAGACCAAAAAGACATAATATATGAATATATTGTAGATGGTTCTTTATCGGAAATAATAGAAATCGATGAAAATTATATAAAAGATCAGTGGATATTAAGTACGGATATTAATGAAGAAACGGAAGGTTCACTGCGTCTCTCGTTTCATTAAGAGTATTATAAACAGTAGATACTAGGATATAATGTTAAGTAAATAGCTGGAGTGAATTTGCCGTTATTTTCACTTAGCACTAACCTACCACTAATTTCCCCCAACTTAGCATTAATCTACCATATTCCCAACGAAGATATGCACCTTTCGGGGATTCAGCATAAAAAAACTTCGTGACAATAACTTGACATAAGGGGGCTGGGGAGCGCTGTGTGTGGAGAGGAGTTTGCCAAGGGATAGAATAATAAAAATACGACAAAAATAATCCCCATGCTCTACATAATCTATGATATAGTAAACCTATATAATGGAGGTTGCAGAAAACAGAGGAGGAATGAGGCACAACACTTGTGTCGACGAGCTATATGGGATTTGAAAGTATATTGGATAACAGGGTGAATCTGCATAAGGAGGACGATGTACCGGGATTTTTGTATGATTTGAATCTTGACCAGGTGATAGAACAGATACAGAGTGTCAGTCAATTGGCGGTAAAGCAGTATTATCAATATCTGCCGCTTGATAAGTCGTGCGAGGATTACAGAAGAGCGGTTTATGCAGATGTGAAAAGGACAGAGGTAAATCAGCTTTTGGAAGAGTTTGTGGGGCGGATGGAAGTAAGAAAGCTGGCGATTACCAAGAAGAATGAGATTAGCATAGGAATGCAGAGAGCGGCGTGGATGATACAGGAAATCGCCGCTTATTGTGATGCATTTACGAAGCTGCATGAGGGATTAGAACAGGCTGAGATAGAGTCGGAGGGCTTTCTGGCATTAAGAAAGATGCTGGGAGATTATATTTCTACGGAGAAGTATCGGCGGATGCAGCAGACGGCATTGGATTTACAGGAGAGTTTGCAGGGCTTTCGCGTGAAGCTGGTATATGAACAGGATTATATTATGGTGGAGGAAGGCGAAGTAGCAGGCAGCTATGAGCAGTTTTTGCAGGAAACATTGGGCGGACATAGAGAGAAAATGAAGAGTCCTTTTGCTTATATGTCTGAGATAGACAGCTTAGAGAAGGAAATCATTCAGAGATTTTCTAAGAAGCATCCTGATTTTTTCAAGGAAATGAGAGCATTTTATCATGAGTATGAAGACTATGAGCATGCGGTGTTGATACAGTTTTCGGAGGAAGTTACTTACTATCTGGCTTATTATCGTTTTCAAAAGAGCATGGAAGTCAAAGGCCATGCGTTTGCTGCACCAACGGTTGATGAGAGTAAGGATATGGGGGCTATGGGACTTTATGACCTTGCACTTGCCTGTAGTAATTTAAAGACTGGAAAGCCCGTGATTGCCAATGATATGAGCTATTGCAAGGGAGAGAGTTTTATGATACTGACGGGTCCAAATCAGGGAGGGAAGACGACCTTCGCCAGAAGCTTGGGGCAGCTGTTGTATCTGACCAAGATGGGTCTGGATGTTCCTGCAACAGCAGCAAATGTACATAGTTTTTCGGGAATATTGACACATTTTTCTGTAGAGGAAAGTGTAGAGACTGGGCGCGGTAAGCTGATGGAGGAGCTTATTCGCTTGAAACCTATGATGTGTGAGAATTATCGCAATGCCTTTGTTATTATCAATGAGCTGTTTACTACGGCGGCAAATTATGATGCCTGCATTATGGGGAAAAAGGTGCTTGCGCATTTTATTGAACAGGGATGCAGAGGTATCTATGTGACTCATTTAAAGGAGCTGACCGAGGCTCATGAGAGTGTGGTTAGTATGCGTGCCATGATGGATGAAGAGAAGAAGCAGAATTTTAAGATATGCAGACATGAGGCGGATGATTCGGTGTGTGCAATCAATCAGGTAAATAAATACCAGCTTACATATGAGCAGCTAAAGGAGAGACTGGCATGAAGGTACACTTATTATATGATGACAAAGAATGGATAGGGATTCAAAGATACACGGATGCAGCCAATATCGTGCAGGATTTGGGACTGAAAACCCTCTTTTCTATTGCAGCAAAGGATGTGGTATATAAAGAAAGCACAGTAGATACAGTTGCGGAAATAGAGCAGGAAGACCCATTTTTGATGCGTACCATGGAGGCAGTCGTGCTCTCGCCATTAGATACAGAGGCAGAGATTACTTATCGTCAGGAGATGATAAAGGACGCGTTTGCCAATGAGGAGCTGATTCGTAAGCTGTATGCCATGATTGAAGAAATGCTGAAGCAATGGGAAGCCTTGGGAAGAAAGGTAACCGGTAAGAATACCAAGGATACGGCGGCAAGATTGATTTCCGACATTTATATTCTAAAGCTTTTTGTAACAACCCTTAGTGGCATGAAGAAGCTATTTGCAGAAGAGGGAGCAGGACTTACTTCCAAAGGCTTTACTGGCTTTTATCAGAGATTATGTGAGGAATTTCCAGATGAAAAAGAGGCAGCCTTCCGTAAGATATTAGAGGACATTGGCTTTTATACAAGAGATAGTGAAGGTGTACGCATGGACACAAAGCCAAGAATGGTGCTTGGATGCAACCTGATGCAGGGTCTAAAGTGCAATGATTTTGTGATAGAAGAGGTAGCTACTAAGGTGAGACTTTTGGGTTTTAGCAATGTAAAGGAAAAGATGAAGGAGTACATTTCGACTCAGCAACCAACCACTATTTTACTAAAAAATGACCAAAGTATTCAGAAGCAGGCAAATGATTTGGAGTATGCGGTAGTCAGATATGTGGTATCGGCTTGTGCACCATTTGTGCTAAGCTTGAATGAATTTTTTGACCAGCTGCATTTTCAGTTAGGATTTTACAGGGCAGCAGTTAATTTAAAGCACCATATCAGGCGATTCTATCTTCCGTATTGTTATCCGAGAGTGGTTGAACAGGATACCCTGCGATTTGAGGATTTGAAGGAATTCATCATGGCAATTGAGCAAAGAGTGACACCGGTGGGGAATACCTGTGACATGAAAGAGCGTATGCTTCTGGTGATTACAGGAGCTAACCAGGGCGGTAAATCTACTTTTTTGCGAAGTATAGGGATTGCACAGATTATGATGCAGTGTGGATTGCCTGTCATTGCAGGAAAGTTTGAAAGCGGTATTTTCCCTTCTTTCTTTACGCATTTTACAAGGCGTGAGGATAGTGCTATGAATAGCGGGCGACTTGACGAGGAACTGAATCGTATGAGTCAGATTGTTGATAATCTGAAAGAGAATGCGATAGTACTGTTAAATGAGTCCTTTGCTACGACAACGGAGAAGGAGGGCTCCCTGATTGCCTATGATATTGTGAAGGCATTGGTGGAGGCAGATGTAAAGGTACTGACGGTAACTCATTTGTTGTCCTTTGCACAGCGCATTTATCAGGAATCGCAGGAAAGTCCAAAGACTAATATTGAGTTTTTTAGTGCGGAACGTGCAGAGAATGGTAAGCGTACCTATCACATGATACAGCATGAGCCGGAGCTGACCAGCTTTGGAATGGATTTGTATGAGAGGATTATTGGAGTGTAGGGTAAAATACATTTCGTGCTCCCTACGCTACCATTCGTGCAAATATCCCCATTTTATGTAGACTTGTGTTACACTGTAAAAGTGAAATGAGTCTACATGAGATGGGGGTTTTTATTATGATTGAATATCAACAGGTGTTTGGCAGCCGTAAGAAAGGTAAGTATGGGCTGTTCAGTAATATAAGATACAGTATGCAATGTGCATATGAGAATGATAAGAAGCTGTTTTACTACCAGTTTATAGAGGTAGTTCCGATGGTGGCAGCATCTTATCTTGGAACGCTGATTCCATCAGAGGTAGTGCGGGCACTGCAGGGGCAGTGGGATGTGTCGCATATGGTATGGTACATATGCCTGCTAACGGGAATTATGCTGATTTGCAATATAATTGTGAAAGGAATGGGAACCTATATTTATAACTGCAGTAGTTTGTTGCCCGTTTATCTGAGCAAGCGATGCTTTCGGAAGATGATGGATTTGGATTATAACCTGTTAGAGGGAGAAGAGGAGCAGAAGGTAATTGGTAATGCATGGAGAGCACTTAGAAATGGTTACAATTTTACTCTGGCTTGTGTTGCGTTCCCATTATGTATATCAGCAATTCTGGCAATTGTTTTCTATGGAATTATTATAGGTAGTAAGAGTATTATCTTAGTTCTACTGATGATGTTCTCGGTGATTTCCAGCATGAAGCTTTTGGCGGTGGCAAGAAAGAAGCACAAGGAATATCACGTAAAGCTGAGCAGACACGCAAAGGAAGCTGCATATATCAGCAGACAGGCAGTAGAGAGCAGCGCGGGTAAGGATATTCGTATATATCAGATGCTGAATTGGTTTATTAAGAAGTATGATGAGTCCCTGGAGAATATGAATTCTATCTTTGCAAGCATACATAGCTGGTATTTCTTAAGAAGTATTTCGGATGCAGTGATTGGCTTCTTGGTAGATATGCTGGCTTGGGGTTATCTGATATGGCTGTTGGTTCATAACGAGCTGACTGTGGCAGAGTTTGTATTATACCTTGGTTTGACAAGCGGATTTACAGCTTATTTGGAGACATTGATTCGTCAGGCGATGCAGTTAGAGCCGATGAGTGTGGAGCTTAGCAGCTTAAGAGAGTTTTTGGAACTTGAAAGTCCTTGGGGAGATAGTAAGGAAGAAAAGGAAAGTTTTTGCGCAGATGGTGCGGTAATGGTAGAGATTAAGAATGTTTCTTACACCTATCCGGGTAATAAGAAACCGACACTTTCCAATATTAATTTGACGATTCGGGCAGGGGAAAAGCTCGCATTATTGGGGTTAAATGGTGCAGGTAAGACTACACTTGTAAAGCTGATTTGTGGTTTCTATCAGCCGACAGAAGGCGAGATTCTGGTAAATGGAAAGTCCATTACGTCATATGACAGAGCGTTTTACTATCAGATGCTTTCTGTACTGTTTCAGGATACGACCTTGCTTCCTGTGACATTGGATATGAATATTACCGGACAGGTATCACAGGAGATTAATCGAGAAAAGCTTTCGTGGGCGCTTTCTATGTCGGGCTTTGCAGAGAAATATGATAGTCTTCCTAAGAAAGGCGAGACCTTACTGGTGCGTGAGGTGAATGACAGTGCACTTGACTATTCGGGTGGTGAGAAGCAGAAATTATTGTTTGCAAGAGCTTTATATAAGGATTCCCAGCTGATGCTTTTAGATGAGCCGACTGCGGCACTTGACCCGATTGCAGAGAATCTGTTGTATCAGAACTTTAGTGAGGCGACACAGGGGAGAACATCTATTTATATTTCGCACAGATTATCCAGTACACGTTTCTGTGACCGTATTATTTTGTTGGAGAATGGCGGTATTATTGAAGAGGGAACACATGAGTCATTAATGCAGGCAAATGGCAGATATGCTGAACTTTTTGAATTGCAAGGAAAGTATTACAAGGAGCAGGAGGAGCGTAAGAAACGTAGCGAACTTATGGGAGATTCCTACGTGGAGGATGAAGCAGGAAAGGAGGGCATTTTCAATGAATAAGTCAGAAAGAATAGAATGGAAATATGTGGTTCGCTTCCTGAAGGATTTTTCCAAGCAGAATATGGATATGCTGGTAAACAGTGTTATTCTTTCGATTCTAGGAGGTGTCAGACCGTATATCAGCATTGTATTGATGGGATTTTTGTTGGATGCTGTATATGCAGGAGACGGCATAGAGGAATTGCTAAAGTATGCATTGATAGCTCTTGGTGCGAATATGGTGCTTCGATTAATCGAGGCAAGATTTAGGGAATGGTACAATCAGAAGAACGAATATATCAAAGAAATAGAAGCAGAGGTATTGAATAGAAAGTCTTTATCCATGGATTATGAGTACTTGGAGGAGCCTCGTGTACAGGAGCTTCGCTATAAGAGTCAGGCTGAGGGAAATTATATTGGTATGTCAGGCTGGTTGCTGTATCGTTTTGAACAGATTATGACTTCGGTCATTTCCATAGTTTTGGCTTTAGTTATTATGATTCCACTGTTTATCTCCTCTAAGCAGGGAGAGGGCTTTATCTGTTCATGGATGAGCTCGGTGCTTTTGTTTGCGGTGGTTTGTGTCTTTGTTGCAGTCAATTATAAGTATAACGATGTAATAGCAAGACGCAGTAAGGGAGAATACGATAGGCTGACCAAGGATTATAATAGGAGAAATTATTATCTGGATAAGCTGGCAGGAATAGAGTCGCAGAAGGATTTGCGTATCTATGCGCAGCAGGAGTTGATTGAGAATGATATGGAAGTAAGTAATCAAAATGTAATTGAGGGAAAGAAAAAACTTGCATCCATTTTTACCAAACGAGAATGGGTAGGTCAGGGGCTTTCTGACTTATCGGGCTTAATGGTCTATCTGTTTACAGGACTTCGTGCCTATGCAGGAATGATTACGATAGGCGGCGTGGTAACCTATGCGTCCGGTATCCTGCGATTCTCTATGGCTGTGGCACAGTGTGCGATGGCAATGGCGAATCTGAATACAGTCGGCTTATACTGCAAGGACTATGTAGAATACATGAGTCTTTCCAAGAGAAAGTATGAAGGCACGATTCCGATGGAGAAGCGAAGAGACAATAAATTCTCAGTAGAGTTTGAGCATGTGTCTTTCCGTTATCCGGGAACAGAGCAGGATATTATTAAGGATTTGAATCTGAAGTTTACCATAGGAGAGAAGATGGCAATCGTAGGGAAAAATGGTTCAGGTAAGACCACATTTATTAAGCTTCTTTGCCGTTTGTATGATGTGACAGAGGGCTGCATTAAGGTAAATGGTATCGATATCCGTAAGTTTGATTATCAAGAGTACTGCAATCTGTTTGCCGTGGTATTTCAGGATTTTAGAATGTTTGCATTTCCGGTTGGGGAGAATGTGGCGGCAAGTGATGTGGTAGATGAAGAACGTGCGATTGATGCGCTGACAAAGGCAGGACTTGGTGATAGGATTGCGTCTCTCACGGACGGATTGAATACCTATGTAGGTAAGGATTTTGCAGAAGAAGGTGTGGCATTTTCCGGTGGCGAGAAGCAAAAGATGGCGATTGCCAGAGCAATCTATAAGAATGCGCCGTTTGTTATTATGGATGAGCCGACAGCTGCGCTTGACCCGGTGTCAGAGTGTGAGGTGTTTGCAGGTTTTGATAAGATGGTAGGTAATAAGACGGCAATTTATATTTCACATAGACTGGCATCCTGCCGATTCTGTGAGGATATCCTGGTATTCGACAAGGGAACCGTAGTACAGCGTGGCTCTCATGAGGAATTGGTACAACAGGAAGGCTTATACGCCGACCTCTGGAATGCACAGGCAGTGTACTACGCATAAGTTAGTTTTCGAGCGGCCTGACTCTGAATGAAAATAGTCACATTTGTCAATGCTAATTGCATATATTGGTAATAACTTAAGAAGGGAATGAGATATATGGAATTAGAGGCATTGAACAAACTAACCTACGGAATCTTTGTACTGACTGCCAATCAGAACGGTAAAGACAATGGTTGCATCATTAATACAGTGGAGCAGGTAACGGCAGAGCCAAACAGGATTGCAATTGCAGTAAATAAGCTCAATTATACACAGGATATGATACAGAATTCCGGCAAGTTTTGCGTTTCTGTGCTAAGCGAAGAGGCTGATTTTGAGTTGATTAAGAGGTTTGGATTTCAGACGGGGAAGGCAGTTGATAAATTCGAAGGTTTTGCAGAATGTGAAAGAGCTGAAAACGGAATTTACTATATCACAAAAGGTACAAATTCCTATTTCTCAGTGGATGTAGAGCAAACTGTTGATTTGGGAACACATACCATGTTTATCGGTAAGGTAAAGGAGATGAAGGTATTATGCGATGTGCCATCAGCAACCTACAGCTACTATCATCAGCATATTAAACCACAGCCGCAGCAGGATATCATTACGCCTAAGACTGTAGATTCCGGTTCTCCTGAGTTAGAGGGACAGACCATCTGGCGTTGTAAGGTATGCGGCTATGAGTATGTGGGCAAGGAGCTTCCGGCTGATTATATCTGTCCTGCATGTAAGCATCCGGCATCTGATTTTGAGCGAGTTTATTAATGAATCAGCAAAATTGATTGACAATATATAAACAGTAGGTATATCATAATAAAGTAGTTGAAATTTAGAGAATTTAAGGAGGTAAAAGCGATGAATAAGAGAACAGCTATTGAGAAGAACTTTATATTGTACGTGATTACCTCGGTTGAGAATAGATAAAGATTTGTTTAATAAAGGTCTATGATTATTTGTCGTGGTATTCGTTTGAGTACCACGATTTTTTTCTGGTTTCACGTACAGGTTACACAATGGTTGTTCCTGACAACTACTTGTAGGAATATTGATGAATTGTATGTGAATGGAGAGAAAAATGAATTTAGAGAACAAACAAATCGCAACAGTAACGGCGGTTCATCGTGACCGCTATGAGCTTAGTGTAGGAGAGGAAATCCTATATGGCAAATTGAAGACAGCGTGTTTTTATAACACAGGGGAAGTAGTAGAGTTTCCAACAGTAGGGGATAATGTGGAGCTCATTAGAAATGAGCTTGGGGATAGTCTTATCACTAAGGTATTACAGAGAAGGTCCGTATTTATGCGCCAAAATGTAACGCAAGGTCAGAATGACCTTGCAGTAGCGGCAAATTTTGATTATGTATTTATTACAATGTCGATGAATCGGGATTTTCATTTGTCGAAGTTAGAACGATACGTAACAGTAGCTTGGCAAAGTGGTGGTGTTCCGATTATCATTTTGACTAAGGCGGATTTGTGTGAGAATCCCCAAGACTATGTGGTGCAGGCAGAGTCTGTGGCACCGGGAGTGGAGATTCATTGTGTAAGCTCGGTAACAGGAGAGGGCGTTGCACAACTGGAGAGATTTTTTCAAGGTGGAAAGACAACAGTATTGTTAGGTTCGTCAGGTGTAGGGAAGTCTTCTTTTGTCAACATGGTAATGGGAAAAGATGAAATGCTGACAGGTGGTATCAGAGAAGCCGATGCTCAGGGAAGGCATACGACTACCTATAAGCAGTGTATGAATCTACCCAAGGAGATTACACTACCGAATGGAGAAGTGATTGCCGGCGGTGGAAGAATCATTGATACACCGGGAATTCGTAAATTAACTGTTAGTGATGTAGATGAGGGGTTACAGACCTCATTTGAGGATGTAGAGGAACTGGCAGCAAGCTGCAGATTTTCTAATTGTGGGCATAAGACAGAACCCGGATGCGCTATTAAAGCAGCATTAGAGGATGGAAGTCTGGACGAAAGACGTTGGAATACATATTTACATATGCAGAGAGAAGAAGCATTTGCCAGAGAGAAGAAAGCGATTATACAAAGGCGAATGGAAAAGGCAATGAGGAGGAGAACATGAGATACCAGATTAAGCATGCGATAGTACAGTATGCGGCGGATACGATATTAGAGGATGTGAATTTTGAGATACATGATAGTGAGAAAATAGCTGTGGTAGGGCGTAATGGTTGTGGAAAAACAACCCTTTTAAAGCTGATAGCAGGGGAAATCAAGATGGCCAATCTTGATAGTGATGAGGAATGTGGTATTACCATGGCAGGTAAGCAGCAGATAGGGTTCTTGCGTCAGATTAGTTTTGAGGATGGCGAGGTTACTGTTGAGGAAGAGATTAAGAAGGCATTTGCCCCTGTATTTGCATGTGAAGCCCGTATGAAGGAGATTGAGGAGAGCATGCAGACAGGAGAGCAGTCCTTGATGTATGAATATGATAATCTGCAAAAGCAGATGGAAGCTTTGCGAGGCTATACATGGCGAAGAGATATGGAGGTTATGTTTCAGAGCTTTGGCTTTCCGTTGGAGGACTTACAGCGTCCAATTGAGAGTTTTTCGGGTGGGCAGCAGACGAAGGTAGCATTTATGAAGCTTCTTCTTAGCAGACCTGATATTATGCTTCTTGACGAGCCTACCAATCACTTGGATTTACCGACCATTGAGTGGTTAGAGGGATATTTGAAGGAATATGATAAGGCAGTGGTAATTGTATCTCATGACCGTATGTTTCTTGATAGAATTATTGATGTGACATATGAGATTGAGTATCACAGAATCAAGCGCTATCCCGGAAATTATTCTGCTTTTATGAAGCGTAAGGAAGAGGATTTGATTAAGCAGGAAAAGGATTATGAGGAACAGCAGAAGGAAATTGCCAGACTCACAGAATGGATAGAGAAGTGGAAGAATACACCGACCAAGGTTGCTGCAACACGTTCTAAGCGTATGGCGATTGAGCATATGGTAAAGATAGAGAAGCCACGACGCTTTGATACCAAGACCTTCCGTGCCATGTTTACACCAAGGATTGAAAGCTATACGGATGTGTTGACAACAAAGAAGCTGGCAATCGGTTATGATAAGGTGTTAAGTGAGGTGTCTTTCCAATTAAAGAAAGGGGAACGGATTGCCATTCTTGGTGAAAATGGAAAAGGAAAATCTACACTGCTGAAAACTATCGTAGGAATGATAGAACCTCTTGGCGGTAGCTTTACTATTGGACCAAATGTAGAGTGGGGATATTTTGACCAGCAAAGAGCGGTAGTGAATGATGCAGACCCGCAGCAGACGGTGTTGGATAACTTCTGGGAGAAGTATCCTAAGCTTTTGCGTGAAGAAGTGCGGAGCGCACTTGGTAGCTTTATGTTCTCGCAGGAAGAAGTCATGAAGAAAATGGGACAGCTCTCGGGCGGAGAGAAGGTACGTCTTGCACTGTGTAAGATGTTTCAGACTAAGCCTAACCTGTTGATTTTGGATGAGCCTACCAATCACATGGATATGATTGGAAAGGAAGCGTTAGAGAAGATGCTGCAGGATTTCCCCGGAACAGTACTTTTCGTTTCGCATGACAGATATTTTATTAAGCAGGTAGCAACAGGAATATTAGAATTTGGTGCAGAGGATGTAAAGCAGTATCGAGGAGATTATAAGAGCTTCTTGGAAGAAAAGGAGAAGCAGTTAAAGCGGAGCGTCTCCGGAAATCAGGTAAACAGTGAACCGGTTAAAAAGCAGGATAAGAATCCTACTTTGACGGATGTTTTTGATAAGAAAACCTATTATAATCCGGGCAAGATTAAGTCACGTTTGGAGAATCAGTTAAAGAAATACGAAAAGCAGCTTGCGGAAAGTGAAGCGAAGGCTGCTGAACTGCAAATGCAATTGATGGACCCGGCATTGGCAACAGACTATCAGAAATTAATGGAATTGCAGAATCAGCTGGATGCAGAGGAGCATCAACAGGAAACACTGTTAGAGCGGATGATGGAGACAGAGTTAGAACTGGAAGAAATGAATGGAGTATAAAAAATGAGCCTTTATGGCTCATTTTTTATACTCCGAACTGTTCCTTGGAGAATGCTTCCATCTCTTCTCTAGCCAGTTTAAAGCATTCCATCAGCTTTGGTGAGAAAACTCCGCATTCACCGTTTAGAATCATATCATAGGCTTCGCCTAGCGAATAAGCATCCTTATAAACACGCTTACTAATCAAAGCATCATAGACATCAGCCACAGAGACAATCTGTGCCTCAAGGGAGATTTCATCGCCCTTTAGTCCGTCCGGATAGCCTCGGCCGTCGTAGCGTTCATGGTGATGACGGCAGATATCATAACAGTATTTATAATATTTTTCATCCTGTAGGTTTTCCATGGTAACTAAGATGTCACAGCCCTTGGTGGTATGCTTTTTCATCTCATCAAATTCTTCAGGTGTCAGCTTGCCGGGTTTTAGCAGGATACCGTCAGGGATTGCTATTTTACCGATATCATGCATGGCAGATGCAGATGAGATAACATCTATTTCTTCCGCAGAATAATCTACATCATTATATACCTGATTGACATATTTGAGCATAATCTTGGTAAAGCCCTTGATACGCTGAATGTGGTCACCTGATTCGACACTTCTAAACTCCACTACAGTACTTAAGATATCAATAATGTCATTGTTGATGGCTTTTAAATTCTGCTTTTGGCGTCTTTTTACAGCGTCATCAATATCGAATATTGTCATGAAAAAGCCATTAGCATCGCCGTTTTTCATACGGAAGCATTCTACTTCCTTCCAGCGATAATTCCCCTCGTCATCACAGATACGGATTTCAATGGAATATAGTCCCTTTTCCGCACGGTATTCCTCTGTGTCTTCAATATTTCTAGGTAAGGACTTTGAAACATGTAAGTCATCCTGATGAATATACATTCTACAGGTCTCGTAATAATCCTCCAATGTACCGAAATCCTTTGCCTTTTCTAAAATTCCACGTTTTTGAAGAATGTTATAATAGTTTTGAGTCGTATTTAGGTAGATGAATGCATCATAGCGTTTTCCTAAGGTATTGGCTATTGCTCCTGACATATTTTCAAAAGCAGCCCCCAATTTGTCAGGAGATTTTTGTTCTTCAGTCTTTAAAATTCCCAATGCATTGTCTACATTAATCACCATGCCAAGTATTCCTAAAACGGTATCATCATTTTGAATAAGCGGTTCTTTAATGATTTCATAGTAATGCATCTGATTGCCACACTCTTCCGGTGCAAACATTCGACTGCCTGTTTTGGACTGCATAATGTTGCGGTCATCTTCGTAATAGGCACGGGCAATTTCCACTGGCGTATTTCTTTCAAAGTCAGTTTTCCCTAATAATTCACCGTGTTTGGTATTGTTCATCGCATCGCACATCTTATTGGTGTAACAATATCTGCTTTGAGTGTCCTTGGCAAAGACATTGACAGGTATCGTATCCAGGATTAATTCCAAAAAGCGATTGCGTTCTTCCAGCTCTTCGATTTTTTTCTTTAATTCTTCAGTTGATTGTACGTTGGTATTCATGATGTATCACTCCTGTATATTTGAGTATGACAATATCATATTTTTATGAAAGTACATATTTTGACTAATTATATAATAGCATCAAAAAGCATAGACAACAAGTGAAAAAGAATCAAGAAAACAAATAATTGCATTAACATTTCGTAAACATTTGGATGATATTATGATTTATGATACCATTATATTATAGAAAATATAAAAGGGGTGCGGACATGTTTAAGGTTTTATTAGTGGAAGATGATAAGGATTTGAATCAGACAGTGTGTATGTTTTTAAATAATAATGGCTATGAGGCAATTGGGGTATTTGATGCTAATGAGGCTTATGATGAGTTGTATGAGAAGGTATTTGATTTGATTATTTCAGATATTATGATGCCGGGAACTGATGGCTTTGAGTTTGCTGAGACGGTAAGAGAGATGAATGAGGATATTCCGATTCTGTTTATGACAGCAAGAGATGATTTTGAATCAAAGAAAAAGGGATTCCGGGCAGGTGTAGATGATTATCTGGTAAAGCCTGTGGATTTAGAGGAGCTTCTTTTGCGAATGGAGGCTCTGCTTAGACGTGCAAAGATTGCCACGGGCAAGAAGATAGAGCTTGGTGAGCTTGTGCTGGATGCGCAGGAGCATACGGCATATGTAAGAGGTGAGGAAGTAAATCTTACGGTGAGAGAATTTGATATTCTTTATAAGCTGTTATCCTATCCTAAGAAAACCTTCACACGCGCTAAGCTGATGGAGGAGTTTTGGGACGCGGATTCAGCATCAGGCGCCAGAGTAGTGGATGTGTATATGACAAAGATAAGAGATAAATTCTCAGATTGCGACAGCTTTGAGATTGTGACAGTGCATGGTTTGGGATATAAGGCGGTGATTAAGTGAGAATCGGGTGGCTTGAAATAAAGAAGCTTTTAAAAGCAGGTTGGCGTTTTATGATTTTCTTCGCCATGATAGCATTTGTTGTAACCTGCAATTTTTTTCTGTTTTTAAATGGAATGCAAATGGATGAAGCTCAAATAAGGGCAGCGGCACCAGTTACTTTTTGGAATATTATTTTATTAACTGTATTATTCAGCGTCATTGATTATACAAGACGTGCGTGGATGGTTATGCGTCCGGTAAAGCGTATCAGAGAAGGAATAGAGAAGATAGTGGCAGGAGATTTTGCGGTTAGGATTCCCTATATTAAGGGGGAGAACAGTGACAATGAGTTTGATTCTATTATTAAGGGACTGAATGATATGACAGCAGAGCTTGCAGGCGTAGAGACTCTAAGGACTGATTTTATTTCCAATGTTTCTCACGAGATTAAGACACCACTGGCAGTTATTTCAAATTATGCGACCATGCTGCAGAGCGGAGTACTGACCAATGAACAGCAGCAGGAGTATGCACGGGCGATTACGGAGCAGACCAAGAGACTTTCTGAGCTGATTACCAATATTTTGAAGCTGAATCGATTAGAAAATCAGCAGATTTATCCGGAGAAAAAGCGTTACAATTTATCTGAGCAGATTTGTGAATGCCTGCTGATGCATGAGTATGCTTGGGAGAAAAAGCAGTTGGAAATAGAGACAGATATCGAAGAGGATTTATTTGTATATCAGGATGCAGAGCTGTTAAGTCTCGTGTGGAATAATCTTTTCTCTAATGCAATCAAGTTCTGTAAAGAGGAAGGAATGGTATCTGTCACTGTGCAGAAGGTGGATGACAGAGTTCTGGTTGCTGTCAGTGATACGGGCTGCGGAATCAGTGCTGAGACCGGAAAGCATATTTTTGAAAAGTTTTATCAGGGAGATACCTCGCATGCTACTCAGGGGAACGGACTTGGACTTGCATTGGTAAAGAGAGTGATTGATATTGCAGGAGGTAATATCAGTGTACAAAGTAAAGTAGGGGAAGGAACTACCTTTACTGTTTCACTGGAGGCGTTTGGACAGAAGTGCTGAAAGAAAAGGACGATATTGGCATTAACGAAAGAGCTGGAAAATAAATTATAAATTAGAATCTTGTTTGCAATACAAAAGTCATAAAATGTTCATAATAATGTAATTGACATTGCTATCATAAGTTGACATAATGAAAAAAGCTACTATGTGTGATAGTGGCTTTTTTACTATTCAGATGTGAGAGTGAACTATGCAAAAAAAGTATCGACATGAATTAAAGTATTTAGTGGATGAGAGAGACCTGGTATTACTTGAGAATAAGCTTACCGGTATGATTAAGACGGATGCACATTATGAGAATGGTACATATGAGATAAGAAGTGCTTACTTTGATGATTACAGGGATTTGGCATTGAATCAGAATTTAATGGGGGTAAGTCCAAGATTTAAATATCGAATCCGTATTTATAATGGAGCTAACTCCTATATCAATTTGGAGAAGAAGATTAAGAATCATGATTTAACCCGCAAGGAAAGCTGTAATCTAACCTATGAACAGTGTAAGAGCTTATTAGAAGGGCAGTATCAGATACAGCCTGAGGATGGAGAGTTTTTAAAGGGCTTTAAGGCTTATGCGGCGATAAATTTACTGCGTCCTAAGATAATTGTTGCGTATGAGCGTAAGGCTTTTATTTGCAAGGATGGCAATGTAAGAATCACTTTTGACAGGAATATTTCGTCTACGACGGATATTGGACAGTTTTTTGATAAGGAGATTGCCAAACGTCCGATTATGGAGAGTGGTAAGCATGTCTTAGAAGTGAAGTATGATGAATTTTTGCCACGCTATATCAAGACAGCATTGAATACAGGCAAGCTGGATAGGACAACCTTTTCAAAATATTACTTATGTAGAAAATATTCAATTGGGATATAACCAGGAGGTACAATATGACATTTAATGACATTATTAAGAAGACAGTAATAGAAAATATGCAGAATAATGCATTGGCGATGACGACGGTATTTGTTACGATTGGAATATGCATTTTGTTCGCACTTTACATATACATGATTTACTATGCTGCGCATAAAAAGAGCTTTTACAGTAAGCAGCTGGGGATAACTTTAGCGGTACTTCCTGTAATTACCGCAGGTATTATTATGGCAATGCAGTCTAATCTTGTTGTTTCGCTTGGTATGGTTGGTGCATTATCTATTATCAGATTCCGTACCGCAGTAAAGGAGCCAAAGGATATGGTATTTCTGTTCTGGTCTATTAGTACCGGTATCATATTAGGAGCCATGAATTATGAGCTTGCTGTGGTTATAGCAATTGCAGTTACTTTATTGATATTCCTGTTAGAGCTTCTTCCGGGGGGAAGAGCTGCTGTGTTACTCGTTGTGAATATGGATGAAGCGGGTGATGAGGATGAGCTTATGAATGCTGTGAAACAGTATGTAAAGAATTCTCGTGTAAAGTCAAGGAATCGTACAAAGAGAGGTACGGATTATATTATTGAGTGTAAGACTTCACAAGAGAAAAAGCTGCTTGACGCAGCTTCTTCTGTAGACCATGTATTAACGACTTCCTTAATTGCTCACGATGGTGAAGCCGTATATTAATTCCATTCATTGTATAAAAATTCTTTTCTGGCTTTTAGGAAGTCGGATACCGATGTAACTTCATTATGATAAACTGTGCGTGCTGCTTCAAGAGAGGCGGCACGTTTCCATTTGAGCGCATCCATAACGGCGCTGTTGGTTAACCTGGCTTCCCAGTTAGGGATATGTGTTTCTATTAATTTATTTAAGTATGGATATAACGTATTTGTATACATATCCGTCATATCAGCATAAAAAGCTTTATTATAGTATAGCAGCTGCCACCAGTTGAAAGACCCCGGAATATTACGGGCGGAAAAGCCGTTAGGAGTGCTAAAATCAATATCGTCTGTAGAATAGGCAACACCGTATGCAGAGTCATAATCCCATACAGGGCCGGCATATAATACATCGTCTGCATCCTTGTAAAAATATTGACTGGTAGATGAGCATTCTACATTCTTGCAAACTTCTTCAACCAGGTATTTGTTAATGAAGGAATCCACATCAATATATTCGGACATTGCGTCATAATTATCTAACCCAACACTTTCATATAAGATGGATTCACAGGTTTTCATATATTCAGAGATATAATCATACTGCTTGGTTGAAAGGTATTTAGGTGACTTTGCTACCATGTAAGCCCCACTATCTAATGTAAAGCCGCTTGCTTCGGTAGCATAACGGGCAGGATAATCCCCCTCCAGTATATAGCCGCCTGTGATATTGTCAGAAATAGAGGTATAATCCCACCATTTTCCTGTTACAGTATGATTCCAGTCATCCAAATAGGTGTTGGTGGTAAGCTGGTTCAATTCAGGCATTTTACTTATCATATCCTTATTCTCAGCTTCCATATCAGTAATGCCAAGAGTGTTAGGTTCGAGCTTATTCCATAATTCATAGACTCCCTGATATTCATTATTAATATAGAGGTCGATATGAGTGCAGTCTAAAGTAAAAGCTCCCATGGTGTCTGCCATTTCATTTGAAATGAAATTACGCAGATAGCTATAATCTCTTGCGGAGACAAGCGAAAATTCATCAGTGGCAGAAATATCATAGGCTTCAATTACATGAGGCAGCTGAAACTGAAAAGGCTTTTTATCTAGCTCCCAGCTTGCATTACCTCTTCCTTTGATTTCTTCTAAATCTCCTATATAAACGATAGAACCATCTGCATTCAACATGGTAATCTGTCCTGAGTCAGTAAGTGTTTTGTCGGAAGTAATATAACTAAGGTCATGTTCCAAAGTCATATGAATGACAGGGATATCTGAACCAAAAAGGAGTGTCAAAGAATACTCGCCATTGATATTGTATTGGTATGTAGATTCGTTTACTGCGGTTAAAGTAATAAAATCACCACAGGTAAAGGAAAGCTTTTTGTCTGTGGCATATGCCGGTAGAAACAAATAGTATGTGTTCGCACCATCATAATAAGCTGAAATTGTATTCTGTGTTGTAGATGTTGCAAGCTGTGCAGAAATATCCAGACCATTGTCTTTGGCTGTAAAAACTGAAATAAAGATGGAACTGTCCTGTGCAACTGTTGTATAGGATAAATGACAAAATGTAAGCAGTAAAACAGTGATTGCAATTAATTTAAGTTTTTTATTCATTCAAAAGCCCTCTTTCCGGAACGGTTCAGTCATTCCACATTATGTAAACAGAAGAAAGTATAGCAAATTGATTATCTATAAGCAATTAAAGTTACATAAAGTTTATATTAAGAAATTTTAAGAAAATGTTAAGAGAAACTCCTGTCTTGATTTTTTATGTGCTAAAATGCATAATTTACTATAGAAAAGCATTTACATAATGTAGAAAGTAAGGTTTAGAAGGTATGAAGAAGTATTTGACTCGCTATTGGTATTTTGCCATATTTGCACCGATTTTTATGTTCGGTGAGGTATTTATGGATTTGCTGCAGCCACGTCTGATGAGCATTATCGTTGATGAGGGCGTTTTAGGATTATCCAACAATAATGTAGGAGATTTGAATCTGATTGTCACTACAGGTCTGCAGATGATAGGACTTGTGTTAATTGGCTGCTTTTGTGGGATTATGTCAGGTGTGTTTGCACAGCTTTGCAGTCAGAAGCTTGGGAATGACATCAGAAAGGACAGCTTTGAGAAGATTATGTCCTTATCCTTTGAACAGACGGATCAGTTTTCGACAGGTTCATTGATTACAAGAGTAACCAATGACATTACACAGGTACAGCATCTGGTGTCTATGTCGATTCGAGGATTTGTCAGAACATTTCTGCTATTTGGAGGCGGCATTGTTTCCATGCTGACACTGGATTTGAGCTTTGGTGCAGTGATTGCCTGTGCATTTCCATTTGTTTTGGCATGTGTGATTTATTTTATCAGTAAGGTGAATCCGCTCTTTGGAATATTACAGAAGAAGCTGGATGGTGTGAACAGCGTAATGCAGGAGAATGTATCCGGTTCAAGAGTGGTTAAGGCATATGTGAAGGAAGAGTATGAGCAGGAGAGATTTAAAAAGGCAAATGGAGAGCTTGTAAATACACAGCTGGATGTATTACTGTTGCTTTCTTATATGACACCGCTTATGAATATTTTCCTGAATATTGCAGTAGTAGCAGTCATTAAGGTAGGAAGTATAGAGGTACAGGCAGGGGCAGTAACACCGGGTAATGTGATGGCTGCGATTACATATACTTCCCAGATTTTAAATGCAGTGATGCGTATGACGATGATTTTTCAGTCTGTTTCAAGAGGTGTGGCATCAGGCAGACGTATTCAGGAGGTGCTTGATTGTGAGCCTGCAATTGCAGATGGTACATTAGTGGAAGAGCCTTCTGTAAAGGGAAAGATTGAGTTTAGAAACGTATCCTTTGCGTATCCAGCCTCATTAGAGGGGGAAGATAGTACGGATTTGGTATTGGAGAAGATTAATCTGGTCATTCAGCCGGGAGAAACGCTGGCAATCCTTGGAGCAACGGGCTGTGGTAAGACTAGCTTGGTTAATCTGATTCCAAGATTCTATGATACAACACAAGGTCAGGTTCTGGTAGATGATGTGGATGTGAAAGAGTATCCGTTAGAGTTTCTTCGTAATAAGATAGCTGTTGCTTTGCAAAAGAGCGAGATATTTAGTGCAAGTATTGGAGAGAACATTTTATGGGGCAATCCTAAGGCATCAGGGGAACAGGTAGAACATGCTGCAAAGATTGCGCAGGCAATTGAGTTTATCAGTACGAAGGCAGAGGGCATGGATACACAAGTGACGCAGGGAGGAACCAGTCTGTCGGGCGGCCAGAAGCAGAGAGTAGCAATCAGCCGTGCGGTACTACGTGAGGCTGAGATTTTGATATTGGATGATGCGACAAGTGCGCTTGATTTGGCAACAGAGGCAAAGTTTTATAAGGCGTTGAAGCAGGAGTATAGTACGCAGACCAAGATTATCATTGCACAGCGAATTGCTTCCGTGAAGGATGCGGATAGAATTGTAGTATTGGAGAATGGTGGTATTGTAGCTTGCGGTAATCATGAGGAGCTGTTGGCCGGTAGTGAGGTATATCAGGAGATTTATCAGTCGCAGCTTAAGAACGGAGGTGATATCAATGGCTAATAATCCCTCTATGAATCAGTATAAGGTTCCGGGAACAAGGGGACCGAGAAATATGCAGAAGGTAGAAAAAGCAAAAGACGGAAAGCAGACAGTGAAGCGGTTGCTACAGTATTTTGCGCAAGAGAAGAAGCTGCTGATTTATTTGCTGCTGGTGGTGTTGATAATTGTGATATGTTCTGTAACGGCACCCAGGCTGCAGAGTCAGGCGATAGATTCCATAGCACAGGGAAGCTATGAGGATTTAGGGGGCGTATTGCTTGTGATGCTTGCCGTATATGGCATTCAGAGTCTTTGCACCTTGGCGCAGAGCAGGTTTAGTGCAATATTAAGCCAGGGTATCGTAAGACGTATGCGAGAGGATTTGTTTGAAAGAATTGTCAATCTTCCGATTAAGTATCTCGACCAGCATTCCCATGGCGATATTATGAGCCGAATGACCAATGATGTGGAGAATATTTCGAATACGGTATCACAGTCATTAAGTTCTATGTTTTCCGGTGTGCTGACGGTTATTGGAACAGTTGCGATGATGCTGTATCTTTGCCCGAAGCTTGCAGTATTGTCTTGTGTAACGATGATTTTAACTGTGGTTGCAACAAAAGCATTATCAACAGCCATGAGAAAGTTCTATCGGAAGCGTCAGATGCTGCTTGGTAGTTTGAATGGTACGGTAGAGGAAATGGTAACGGGCTATAAGACGGTGGTGGCTTATAATAGAAAGAATGCGGTTGTTAACGAGTTCAATCAGGTGTCTGATGAGCTTACAAAGGTAGGTATTGTGGCAGAAATACTGGGCGGTTCAATGGGACCAATTATGAATGTCATTAATAATATTGGGTTTGTGATTATTGCAGCATTTGGAGGCTATTTTGCCATTACGGGACAGATTTCCATTGGTATTATTTCAGCATTTATTGTGTATGCAAAGCAGTTTGGAAGACCGATTGATGAGCTGGCGCAGGTGTATGGTCAGATTCAGACTGCCGTAGCCGGTGCGGAGAGAGTCTTTGCGATTATGGATGAGCCAAGTGAGGATAAGTCGGGAAGTCAGAATCTGGACAATGCCAAAGGTGTGATTACCTTTAAAAATGTAGATTTTTCTTATATTCCGGGGCATCAGGTGTTATACGACTTTAATTTTGAGGTCCGTGCAGGACACAAGATTGCGCTGGTAGGAGCAACAGGAAGTGGTAAGACGACAGTGGTGAATCTTTTGATGCGCTTCTATGATGTAGACAATGGAGAGATTTTAATAGATGGTGTGAATATCAAGGATATTGCCTGTGAGGAGCTTAGAAGGAATACGGCGATAGTTTTACAGGATACGGTACTATTTGCAGATACGGTGGAGAATAATGTGAAATATTCCAAGCTGGATGCGACCAGAGAAGAGGTGGAGGCAGCTGTAAAGATGAGTCACTGTTATAGTATGATTCGACACCTGCCACAGGGCTTTGCAACACAGCTTACCGAGTCAGGCTGTAATCTGTCACAGGGACAGCGTCAGCTTTTATCGATAGCAAGAGCCTTTCTTGCTAATCCAAAGATTCTGATTCTGGATGAAGCAACCTCTAGTGTAGATACCCGTACGGAGAAGCATATTCAGGATGCTATGGTGAAGCTGATGGAGAACAGAACCAGCCTGATTATTGCACACAGACTTTCTACAATTCAGGACGCAGACTGTATTATCGTCATGGATAAGGGACGAATTGTCGAAACCGGTAATCATGAGGAGCTGATGCAGAAGAAGGGAAGATATTATTCACTTTATATGAGTAATGAGGAGGAAGAAAGCGATATAGCGTAAATAAAAGGTAGAATTTGGTCGAGAAATTGTGCAATTTTTTTTACACAAAACTATGGAAAGATAAAAGTCTGTTTAGTATAATCATGGGATAGAAGTAAAGAAAGGCAAGGTCAGTTTTATGAAAATCGGTTTCGATAACGATAAATATTTAGAAACACAGTCAAGAAATATCCGGGAGAGAATTAATAAATTCGGAGACAAGCTTTATTTGGAATTTGGCGGAAAGCTTTTTGATGATTACCATGCATCAAGAGTATTGCCGGGATTTGAACCTGATTCAAAGCTTCAGCTATTGATGCAGCTTTCAGAGCAGGCAGAGATTGTTATCGTAATCAGCGCATTGGATATTGAGAAGAATAAGATTCGAGGTGACCTTGGTATTACCTATGATGTAGATGTACTTCGTCTGATTAATTCTTTTGAGGAGAAGGGATTATATGTGGGAAGTGTTGTCATTACACAGTATTCAGGTCAGACGGGTGCCGATTTCTTTAAGCAGAGATTAATTAAG
Source organism: Lachnospiraceae bacterium (assembly GCA_045579665.1). Classification (GTDB taxonomy): domain Bacteria; phylum Bacillota; class Clostridia; order Lachnospirales; family Lachnospiraceae; genus COE1. The sequence goes on along the minus strand of JAZNMO010000170.1, from coordinate 16,243 downwards.
CTTGGTATCAAGGTGTATACGCATTATGTGATTCCGGGCTATCCGAATAATATTGGTTATATTGTTAGTGATGAAGGCTTTGGTAAGAATGATTATATTGAGACAACGCGTCCGCTTGTTGTCATTACAGCACCGGGACCGGGCAGTGGTAAGATGGCGACCTGTCTTTCTCAGCTGTATCATGAGCATAAGAGAGGTGTTAGGGCAGGGTATGCGAAGTTTGAGACATTCCCTATTTGGAATATTCCGTTAAAGCATCCGATTAATTTGGCGTATGAGGCGGCAACAGCGGATTTAAATGATGTGAATATGATTGATCCGTTCCATTTGGAGGCGTACGGTATTTCAACGGTTAATTACAATCGTGATGTTGAGATATTCCCTGTTTTGAAAGCGATGTTCGAGCGCATTTATGGGGAGAGCCCATACCAGTCACCAACGGATATGGGTGTTAATATGGTAGGTTGCTCGATATCTGATGATGAGGCTTGTCAGGCGGCTTCACGTCAGGAGATTATCAGAAGATATTTTGCTGCACTGACTGGTTTATTAGAAGGCCATAATCAGGAGGAAGAGATTTATAAGCTTGAGCTGATTATGAATCAGGCAGGTATTTCACCGACAGATAGAGCAGTCGTTCCGGCAGCACGTAAGCTTGCAGAGTTAAAGAAGACACCTGCAGCAGCGATAGAGCTTGCAGATGGACGTATCATTACAGGTAAGACTTCTACATTACTTGGTGCTACTTCAGCAATGCTTTTGAATGCTTTGAAGGCATTGGCAGGCATTGACCAGGATATTGATGTGATTGCACCTGAATCTTTAGAGCCGATTCAGAGATTAAAGACAGCATATCTGGGAAGCCGTAACCCACGTCTTCATACAGATGAGGTGTTGATTGCATTATCAATCAGTGCGGCAAACCATAAGGAGGCAGCTCTTGCATTGGAACAGTTACCTAAGCTTGCCGGCTGTCAGGCGCATACATCGGTTATGCTTTCGCCGGTAGATGTGAAGCAGATGAAGCGTTTATCCATTCAGATGACAATGGAAGCGCAGTATGAGAATAAAAAAGTTAGCTACTAAGCTTTGCATGGGACCACGCAGTTGCGTGGTTCTTTTTGCGTCTGGATTGCGGGGGAGAGAGGTTGCTAATGTATTTGTGGGAATGATATAATTTATAATAGTAAAATGATGACGAAAGCAGGGAGAAATATGAGGCGAAAACATGAAAGATTGTTGATTTATGTATATATTGCAATGGTGATGTTGTGTTTGTATTTGAATTATTGGACTATGACAGATATGGCTAATATACTCGTAAATGCCGGACTATTCTTAATTGTCGGGCTGATTTTTGTGCATGCTTTTATGTGCTTTCGAGATGTGAATAAGATAATGCAGGGGTTGTACAGCGTGTCTAGACAGATAAAAGAAGATTTTGACAGGGAGCAGGAATTTTTGTGGAATCGCTATAGGGAGCAGGAAGTTAATTTTGGTGTTGGTAAATTGAATAGCAGATATAAAGAATATCAGCGTGAAATGAAGAGACTTTCGTTGCATGCTGAGAATGGATACAGGTGTAGCATTGAGGATTATATTAATAGAGATTTAATAGATAAAGCGATTGATAGAAGCATGATGAATCTGGTCGCAGGAACGATGACAGGGTTGGGAATCTTAGGTACGTTTATAGGCTTGTCCTTTGGTCTGCAAAGCTTTAGTACGGGAACTGCGCAGGAGATTTCCGACAGTATTGGTCCTCTGATGGAAGGAATTAAGGTTGCTTTTCATACTTCTATTTATGGTATGGTATTTTCGTTGTGTTTTCATTATGTATATAAGCGCAAGCTGGAGGATGCCAACCGTGCGGTAGATTATTTTTTGGATGTACATCAACGATATGTCATTCCGGATAATCAGAATGATGGTATCAATATGCTTCTTGCGTATCAAAAGCAGTTATTGGATGAAATGCGAAGCATAGCGGCACTGGTCGCACAGAAGGTAAGAGGAACAACAGATGGCATACAGAAGGAATAGAGTAGAAGATGAAGAAATTTCATATTGGCTTTCCTATTCGGATATGATGGCGGCATTGCTTTTGATTTTTGTGCTGATTATTTCATTTACTATGCTGCAGTCAAAGAAACAGTACGAGCAAAAGGAACAGGAATTAGCGCAGCAGCAACAGATTGTAGAGGAACAGCAGGAGCTTGTTGCAAGACAGCAGGCCGTAATGGAAGAACAGCAGGAACAGTTAGATAAGTTGATTGGCATTCGAGGAGATGTGGTAGAAAGCTTAAAGGAAGAGTTTGAGCAGACCAACTTGAAGATTGCAGTGGATTCAAAGACTGGTTCTATCACTTTTGATGCAGGAGTCTTATTTGATTATAATCAGCATGAATTAAAACCAGAGGGAGAAGCTTTTTTGAAGGAATTTCTACCAAGGTATTTTCATGTGTTATTAGGGACAGAGTATAAGGATTATATCGGAGAGGTTATGATAGAAGGCCATACAGATACAAAAGGAAGTTATATTGCCAATTTGGAGTTGTCTCAAAAGCGAGCATTTGCAGTGGCATCCTTCTGCCTTGCTGATGAAAGTAATGTGCTGCCGACAATGGATATTCATGAGCTTAGAGAGCTTGTAACTGCTAATGGGCGCTCTTATAGTAATCCGATTTATAACGAGGATGGAACTGTAAATATGGAGGCATCCAGACGAGTAGAAGTGAAATTCAGATTAAAAGATGAAGATATGATTGATGAGATGCTGCTGATTATGAATGAATAAATGGGAAGAAAAAAGTCGTCGAAAGACGACTTTTTTGATTGGATAAATTGTGAGAAAATAGTATAAAATATCAGAAAAGTATATACAAATTATAAAATTGTAATTATAATAAAAAGTAGGTTATTAGAAAGGATGATGTTAAGGTATGAAAAATATTAGTGTAAAAATCAAAGTTATGGTCCCTATATTTTTGCTTATTGCATTAGTAGTTGTGTCCTGTATGGTATCGCAGATAGGTACTACCAATATGATGGATGCCAGTGAAGCAATCTCTGGTGATTATGTGGTGAGTATTGAACAGCTGGGAGAGGTATCGGAGGCGTTTGCAGATTTACAAAGAATTGCATATGCACACTGTGTAGCACCGGATGATGCGACTATGAAAGCATTGGAGACAGAGTTAGATGATGTTTACAATGAAATGCAAAGTGTTTTAGCAGAGTATGAGAAGATGCTACATCCCGGTAAGGAAACAGAGGAATATCAGGCATTTCAGGCAAAGATGGACGAATGTTTAACTGTTTTGACAGAGATTTTAACATTAAGCAGTTCAAACAATGACACCGAGGCAATTGAAATTGCCAATTCACAGTTGACGGCTAAGACAGAGGAGGTAGATGTTCTTCTTGAAGAGATGATTCTTGTGAATGAAGAAGGAATGGCAGATGCAATATTGAATAATGAAGCGATGTATCGTTTGGCAGCGTCCTCTAGTACAACAATGCTCTTGGTTTCGTTGGCTATAGGTGTTCTTAGTTTAATTGTTTGCTTTAACGGTATTATAAAACCATTAAATAAAACAAGCGTAACATTGCAGAGTATTGTAGCTGATATTGAAGCCGGACAGGGCGACCTCACCAGAAGAGTGGATGTAAGCGGCAAGGATGAGATTGGTAAAATGGCAGATGCAATCAACGCCTTTATTACAAGATTGCAGGAAATTACTGTAAATATTACAATGAGTTCACAGGAAATGGACGAAATCGTAGCGCATGTAGGTAATGCGGTGGAAGCAGCAAATTCAAGCTCTTGTGATGTATCGGCAACGATGGAGGAGCTTTCTGCTTCTATGCAGGAGGTAGCAGCAACAGCTTCTAATGTAAATGAAAATGCAGGAGTTGTAGGAGATAATGCGAAAGACCTTGCTACAGAATCAGAAGAGCTTGCGAGCTATTCGGTAGAAATGCAGAAGCGTGCAATTGAACTTGAACAGACTGCGATTGAGAATAAGAATAACACAACACAGGTTATGGAAGGCATTTTATCAGCTTTGAAGAAGGCGATTGAAGATTCTAAGAGTGTTGAGCAGATTAACGGATTAACCAACGAGATTCTTAGTATTTCATCGCAGACAAATCTGCTTGCATTAAATGCTTCTATCGAGGCAGCAAGAGCCGGTGAAGCAGGTAAGGGATTTGCAGTAGTTGCTGATGAAATCAGACAGCTTGCTGATTCAAGCCGTGAGACCGCAAGTAACATTCAGAACATCAACAATCTGGTAACAGTGGCGGTTAGAGAGCTTATTGAGAACTCTAATACGATTGTTGACTATATTAATGAAACGGTATTACCGGATTATGATGGATTTGTTTCCAGTGGTCAGCAGTATAAAGAGGATGCAACCCACGTAAACGAGATTGTAGAGCAGTTCAACGGTATGTCCGGTAATCTACGCCAGCTGGTACACGAAATCGTAGATGCGATTAACGGTATCGCTTCTGCCATTGAGGAGAGTACCAATGCTGTGGCTACAGCAGCAATGAATACAAATGATTTGGTAAAGGAAATCGAAGGTATTCATGATGAAATGAATCACAATAAGGAAGTGGCAAAGCAGCTGAAAGCGCAGACGGATATCTTTGTGAAATTGTAGGAAAAAATAAAAAGGAATTCACACTTTCGCGCAGAATATTAATAATAGAGAGTGTTCATTTTGTACCTTCGAGCATATCGAAGGTACTTTTTTGAATAACAGGAGGCAAGACTGCCACATGACAATTCGTGAAACTTTAGAATTAATGGAAACGGACTATTTAAGTCCCTATGCAACACTTAGTATGAACTCGAAGGGAAGATTAAAGCCGGAGGTGGAGTGCGACATTCGTCCGGTATTTCAAAGAGACAGAGATAGAATACTGCATTCTAAGGCATTTAGGCGCTTGAAGGATAAAACGCAGGTGTTTCTATCTCCCGAGGGAGACCATTATAGGACACGATTGACACATACACTAGAGGTATCCCAGAATGCCAGAACCATAGCCAAGGCTTTAAGACTGAATGAAGACCTGGTGGAGGCAATCGCACTGGGGCATGATTTAGGTCATACACCCTTTGGGCATGCCGGCGAGCGGGCATTGGCTGAGGTATGTCCTTTTGGATTTGAACACAATGAGCAGAGTGTACGACAGGTGGATTTGTTGGAAAAGGAAGGCGAGGGGCTGAATCTTACGTGGGAGGTAAGAGATGGCATTCGTAATCATCAAACCTCCAGTATGCCTGAGACACTTGAGGGCAAGGTGGTTCGCTATTCAGACAAGATAGCTTACACATATCATGATATGGATGATGCGGTACGTGCGGGGATTCTGAAGGAGTCTGATGTACCAAGAGAGATTGGAGAGGTGATTGGATATACACCACGGGAAAGACTCAATGCCTTTATACATGATATGGTCGTGACCAGTAAGGACACAGACGATGTGCGGTTGTCTGATGAGGTTGAGCGTGCCATGCGTGATTTGAGACAGTTTATGTTTGATAAGGTATATAGTAATCCGATTGCCAAGGCAGAGGAGGATAAGGCGGTCAGCCTTGTGAAGACCTTATATGAGCATTTTATGACACATACAAACGAATTACCGAGGTTTTTCTTGGAATTAGGCTTGGGAGGCGAGCCAAGAGAGCAGGTGGTTTGTGATTATATCAGCTCCATGACGGACAGATATGCGATTGCACTGTACGATGAGCTGTATGTACCAAAGTTCTGGATGGGTTAATTCAGAGCCATGCAGATTTATGAAATGTCGCGAATCAGCTTGCTGAATGAGAGACATTTTGATAAATCTATAGGGCGAGAAGCCCACATAAGCAAAAGGAAAGCTTCGAAGAAGCGATTTTGCGAATGGGCTCTGAATTAAGAATAAGAAAGAGGTTTTAGGATGTATTATCCGGAAGAGTTAGTAGAAGAGATTAGACAAAAGAATGATATTGTAGATATTATTTCCGGTTATGTTGGACTGCAGAAGCGAGGAAGTAATTATATCTGCTGTTGTCCGTTCCATAGTGAGAAGACACCGTCTTTCTCGGTAAATAGGAGCAGACAGATTTATAAATGCTTTGGTTGTGGTGAGGGCGGTAATGTTGTCACTTTTGTGATGAAACATGAAAACTATACCTTCCCCGAGGCAATTAAGTATCTTGCTGAGAAGGCAGGAGTTGCATTGCCGGAGGTGGAGTATTCCGAGGAAGCAAAGAAGCGCGAGACCAGACGTCAGAGACTCTTAGAGGTGAATAAAGAGGCTGCGAAGTTCTATTTCTATCAGCTTCGTTCCGAGCATGGTGCGAAGGCAAAGGAATATTTGGACAGGCGCCAGCTGAGCGAGGAGGTTCGTAAGAACTTTGGTCTTGGCTATGCACCAATAAAGGGAGAGGCATTGATTGCCTATCTAAAGAGCAAGGGATTTACGGAGGACTTGATTCGTGACGTTGGACTTGCTAAAATGGACGAGCGTCGAGGCACAACGACACAGTTTTGGAACAGAGTGATGTTTCCGATTCAGGATATTAATCATAGAGTGATTGGTTTTGGTGGACGAATTATGGGAGATACTGATGGTGGGCCTAAGTATCTGAATTCACCGGAGACAGAGATTTTTGATAAGAGCAGGAATCTCTATGGTATGAATTATGCAAGAACCGCCCGCACAGGGAATATTATTTTGTGTGAGGGTTATATGGATGTTATCAGTATGCATCAGGCAGGCTTTACGCAGGCGGTTGCGTCTCTTGGTACAGCATTTACACCGGGACAAGCCAATCTCATTAAGAAATATACCAAGGATGTTCTGCTGGCATATGACAGTGACGGTGCAGGAGTAAAGGCGGCCCTTCGAGCAATTAGGATATTGAAGGATGCGGGATTATCTGGTAAGATAATCGACATGTCGCCTTATAAGGACCCGGATGAATTTATGAAGAATCTTGGTAAGGAAGCATTTCAGGATAGGATTAATCATGCAGAGAATTCCTTTATGTTTGAGATTCGTATGCTGGAGCGGGATTTCAATATGAATGACCCGGAGGAGAAGACGAATTTTCACAATCAGATAGCAAGAAAGCTGTGTGAGTTTGCAGAGGATGTAGAGCGTGAGAATTATATCACAGCGGTTGCGGACAAGTATCATATCGGCTTTGATAATCTGAGGAAGCTGGTGGTGAATACGGCGGCCAAGACTGGCGGCTATGCGGTGGTTCCTGAGAGACCGAAGTCAGGGATTCAGACTAAGAATACGCCTGAAGAGAATGTGAAGAAGGCACAGAGGCTTCTTCTTACATGGATTACAGATTATCCGCAGCTGTATCCGAAGATTAAGCAGTATATATCGCCTGCTGACTTCACAATAGACTTATATATGAAGGTAGCTGAGAGGATGTTTGCGGATATCGAGAATAATTGTTTTAATCCTGCGGGCATAATTAATATGTTTGCGGATGAAAAGGAGCAAAGCGAAGCTGCTTCCCTGTTTACAACAAAGCTTGAACAGCTTGAGAGCGACCAGGAGAGGGAGAAAGCTTTTCATGATATATTAGTCAGCGTAAAACGTAACAGCTTTGAATATTACTCATCAAGAATGGGAGTAGATATTACAGCGCTTAATAAGGTTATCGAGGGTAAAAAAGCGTTGGAAGAGCTAAGCAGAAAGCATATATCAATGGATTAGGGTAATGATAAAGATATGGAGGATTGACCAAAATGGATGAAAACACACAAGCAAAATTTGACGCGAAGCTGAAAGAGTTATTAGCAGCAGCAAAGAAGAAGAAAAATGTATTAGAGTATACAGAGATTAGTGATTTCTTTAAGGATATTCCATTAGAGGATGATTCTTTTGAGAAGATTTTAGAAACTCTTGAGCAGAATAACGTAGACGTGCTTCGTATTACAGAGGAAGAGGATGACCTTCCGGATGAAGAGCTTCTTTTGAGTGATGAAGAAGACGTGGATATGGAGACGATTGACCTCTCTGTTCCTGACGGAATTGGTATTGAAGATCCTGTCAGAATGTATTTAAAGGAGATTGGTAAGGTTCCGCTTTTAAGTGCAGAGGAGGAAATCGAGCTTGCTAAGAGAATGGAGGTTGGCGATGAGGATGCGAAGAAGCGTCTTGCAGAGGCAAACCTTCGACTGGTAGTAAGTATTGCTAAGAGATATGTTGGACGTGGAATGCTTTTCCTTGATTTGATTCAGGAGGGTAACCTTGGTTTGATTAAGGCTGTTGAGAAGTTTGATTACCGCAAGGGTTATAAGTTCTCTACTTATGCTACATGGTGGATTAGACAGGCAATTACAAGAGCAATTGCAGACCAGGCAAGAACCATTCGTATTCCGGTTCATATGGTAGAAACAATCAATAAGCTCATCCGTGTCAGCAGACAGCTCTTACAGGAGCTTGGCCGTGAGCCTTCTCCGGAGGAGATTGCAAAGGAAATGAATATGCCTGAGGACAGAGTTCGTGAGATTTTGAAGATTTCTCAGGAGCCTGTATCTCTTGAAACACCTATCGGTGAAGAGGAAGACAGCCATTTAGGTGATTTTATTCAGGATGATAATGTACCTGTACCAGCGGATGCGGCTGCATTTACACTTCTTAAGGAGCAGCTGGTAGAGGTACTTGATACATTAACAGACAGAGAGCAGAAGGTATTAAGACTTAGATTTGGTCTTGATGATGGACGAGCAAGAACTCTTGAAGAGGTTGGTAAGGAATTCAACGTTACCAGAGAGCGTATCAGACAGATTGAAGCAAAGGCACTTCGTAAGCTTCGTCACCCATCCAGAAGCCGTAAGCTGAAGGATTATTTGGATTAAAAGGGGAAATGTAGATGCTATTATCAGATAGAATGCAGGCAGTTGCAGGCTTGGTTGAGCCTTGTAACTGCATGGCAGATATCGGCTGTGACCATGGATATGTTTCCATGGAGCTGATTCGCAGAGGTGTCTGCAGGAAAGTAATAGCCATGGACGTTAACGCAGGACCTTTACATCAGGCTAAAAGTAATATTCGTGATTACGAAATGGAAGAATATATTGAGACCAGACTTTCGGATGGCGCAGATGCCCTGCACCCGGGAGAGGCAGATGGTATTATATGTGCCGGAATGGGTGGAAGGTTAACCATTGCGATTCTGATGAAGGGGATGGCTCTTATTCAGGACATGAAACAGTTGATTCTACAGCCTCAGTCAGAGATTGATGAGGTAAGAGGCTTCTTAAGGGAAGCAGGATTTATAATTGATAAAGAGGATATGGTATGTGAGGATGGGAAATACTATCCGATGATGCATGTGATTCCCGGAGGCTTTGGCAAACAGGAGAAGCAGATTGCAGATAATCTTTCTGGAGTTAAGAGGACATCAAAGGATGATAAGGAACCACCTGCCATATCTGATGTATCAAAGGAAGAAGCAGAGAAGCTCAAAAGGGTGAAGGATACTTATGGTCCGTACCTTTTGGAGACGGCACATCCGATTCTGAAGCAGTATCTGCTGTGGCAGAAAGAGAATTTGGAGAATATCAGAGTCAATCTGATGAATCAGCCAAAGCCCAATGCCAGACAGCAGTATCGGATACTGGAGCTGGAGACAGCACTGAGTGATATTGTATTTTGCTTATATAAATACTGGAGGGTCTAATGATGAAATGTTACGAGATTATGGAAAAGCTGGAAGGACATTCTCCTGTTGCTTATGCGGAAGACTGGGATAATGTTGGCTTACTTGCGGGAAGACCGGATAAGGAAGTAAAAAGTATATATATTGCTCTGGACGCTACGGATGATGTGATAGAGGAGGCGGTCTGCTTACAGGCGGACCTGCTTTTGACGCATCATCCTCTTATTTTTTCAAAGCTAAGAAGCGTTACAACAGAGCATTTTATCGGAAGAAGAGTGTATCAGCTTTTGAGAAATGACATATGCTATTATGCTATGCATACGAACTTTGATGTGATAGGAATGGCAGATGCGGCAGCAGATGCTATGGAGCTGAAGCACAGACAGGTGCTGAACGTGACACATGCCGATACCTTAGGCTCTGAGGGATGCGGACGTTTTGGAAAGCTGACTCATAAGATGATGCTGAAGGATTGTGCCCAGCTTGTGAAACAGCGATTTCAAGTGCCAAATGTTCGGGTATATGGCGATTTGAATGAAGTGGTAGAGATTGCGGCGGTGATGCCCGGTTCCGGCGGAAGCTATTTGAAGGAGGCTTTACAGGTTGGAGCGGATGTCATGATTACAGGTGATATTGACCACCATGAGGGAATTGATGCAGTCGCACAGGGAATTAGTATTATTGATGCAGGTCACTATGGAATTGAGAAGTTGTTCATTCCATATATGCAAGACTGGGCAAAGAGAGAGCTTCCCGGAGTAACAGTACATTGTGCGAAGTATCAGGAGCCGTTTGTTGTAGTGTAGATTATAAGGAGGAAAATCCTCTGCTCCTGCAAGAGGCAAAAACTCTGCAAGCAGAGTCGGCATTTTTTCTCCGAAAAAACAAGGAGGAAAATCCTCTGCCTGCAAAAGTGGGCAGGCATTTTTTCTTCAAAAAAACAAGGAGGATGGGGAATGGAAAAAACTTATATGGTTAAGATAGGGGACGTTACAAGGGAATATCCACAGGGAACAACCTTTGAGGATATTGCAAAGGAATATCAGAAGGATTACGAACAGCCGATTGCATTAGTGACGCGTAATGGAAAGATTCGAGAGCTGTTTAAGAGAATTGACAAAGATTGTGAAGTAGAGTTTATTACATTGGCAGATGATATTGGGCATAAGACCTATGTCAGAACAGCGACGATGATTTTAATGAAGGCAATCACAGAGGTGGTTGGACAGGACAAAATCAAAATGATTAAGATGGAGTTTGCCATCGGAGAGGGCTATTACTATTCTAAGCATGGCGATTTTGAGTTGACCCAAGCGCTGGTGGATAAAGTAAAAGCAAAGATGCAGGAGTATGTGGATAAGGACTTGAGAATTATGAAGTCATCCATGTCACTGGATGATGCCAATGAGCTTTTTGAACAGCAGAAGATGTACGACAAGATTAAGCTGTTTCGGTATCGTGGCAGGTCAACGGTAAATGTTTACAATCTTGACGGTTATTATGATTATTACTATGGTTATATGCTTCCAAGTACGGGTATGATGAAGTACTTTGATTTATTACTTTATGAGAACGGCTTTATCTTAAACCTGCCAAAGAAGAGTGCACCGGATAGATTGCAGGAGTTTAAGCCTCTGCCAAAGCTTTTTGGTGCAATGCAGACGGCATCTGATTGGGGATTGAAGCTTGGAATTGATGCAGTCGGCGATTTGAATGCGCAGATTCGTGACGGTCAGTTTAACGAGCTTGTGTTGGTACAGGAGGCTTTGCAGGAGAGCCGTATCAGTGAGATTGCTGCGGATATTGTTTCCAGAGAAGGTATTAAGTTTGTTATGATAGCAGGTCCTTCATCGTCAGGAAAGACTACATTTTCACATAGATTATCCGTACAGCTTAGGACACATGGCTTGGTACCGCATCCGATTGCAGTTGATGATTATTTTGTAGATAGAGAGTTGACACCACGTCAGCCAAATGGTGATTATGATTTTGAGTGTCTTGAGGCGATTGATACGAAGAAGTTTAATGAGGATATGGTGGATTTGCTTGCCGGTAAGAGAGTGGAGCTTCCGAAGTTTAACTTCGTAACAGGTAAGAGAGAATACAAGGGCAATTTCAAACAGCTTGGTAAGGATGATGTATTAGTAATCGAGGGTATTCATTCTTTGAATGATAAGATGTCCTATGCGCTGCCTGCTGAGAGTAAGTATAAGATTTATATCAGCTGTCTTACGACTTTAAATATTGATGAGCATAACAGAATCCCGACTACAGATGGAAGATTACTCCGTAGAATGGTGCGTGACGCCAGAACACGTGGTGCCAGTGCGAAGCGCACAATTGAAATGTGGCCGTCTGTAAGACGTGGTGAGACGGAGAATATTTTCCCGTATCAGGAAAGTGCAGATGCTATGTTTAATTCGGCACTGATTTATGAGCTTGCTGTATTGAAGCAGTATGCGGAACCTTTGTTATACAGTATTGAGCCGGGAGAGCCGGAGTATTTTGAAGCAGTCCGTTTATTGAAGTTCTTAAGCTATTTTCTGGGGGTTAGTACAGAGGATCTGCCAAAGAACTCCATTGTAAGAGAGTTTGTAGGCGGAAGCTGTTTCAACGTGTAAAATTCAGTGCTAAGCATTTGCAGGATGTGTGGCTCTGAACAAAGATGCGGTATTTGTGAAAAGAGGGATTTTATGAAGAAACAATGCCTAATTACAGGCTTGTGCGTGGTGTTTATGCTTGGAATGACAGGATGCAGGGTATCTGATGGGGAAGATACCTTGTCGTCAGATATTGTGATGGAAGATTTCGAGATAGAAACCACACAGGGGAATTTGAATGAGTTCCTACGATATGAAACCTCAAATAATTTACCTATAACAGATAATAATGCTGTATATGCGCAGGATGATGATTTAGAGGTTGTTACGATGTATCTTACGGTACAGCAGGGGCGTGAGGTTGATGGAACCAATCACACCTGGCAGGAGGTGAATCAATACTCTGCCTATTACTATGATACGCTTGAAGTGGAACGTTACATGGTAGAGGGGATTTTGCAGATAGGTGATGAGAATGGTCCGATAGAAGGGGAATACGGGTATTATGCCATGTCACCAAATGTAACGGTTTCTATACGAGGACAGACATCTACGAACAGTGAGCATAAGAATTATAAAATCAGTATTATGGATGGCAAAGGCAGCTATAAGAATCAGAAAGTGATTAACTTAAATAAGCATTCAGGTGAGCTTTTACGATATCGTAATAAGCTTTGCTTTGATTTGATGGAAGAACTGCCGGGAATGATGAGCGCAAGAACGCAGTTCGTACATTTATATGTAAGAGACCTGACGCAGAGCGATAAGGCTGCATTTGTAGATTATGGTCTTTATACACAGGTTGAACAGATTAATAAGACTTATTTGGAAAGTCATGGCTTGGATAAAGATGGTCATTTATACAAGATTAATTTGTTTGAGTTTTATCCGTATGAGGATGTAATTATGCTGTCAAGCGATGCTGATTATGATGAGAAGGCGTTTGAGGAGTTTATTGAGATTAAAGGTGACGCTGACCATGCAAAGCTGATTCGTATGCTGGAAGAATTAAATGATATGACGATACCAATAGAGGAAACATTTTCTAAATGGTTTGATGAAGAGAATGTTTTTTCCTGGCTTGCATTCCATATTCTGATGGGAAATAAAGATACACAGTCCAGAAATGTTTTTATTTACAGTCCGTTGAATGTGGATAAATGGTATTTTATCTCATGGGATAATGATGGGGCATTGTTTAGGACAGAGTATGCTTTAGCAGAAAAAAAGAATGGTTTGGAGTGGGAAAATGGCATTAGTAATTACTGGGGAAATGTACTGTTTCGAAGGGTGCTTAAGTCGGAGGATTATCGACAGAAGCTTCATACCAAGATAGAAGAGTATCGTAGTCTGCTTACTGAGGATAGGTTGCAGGATAGGCTAGCCGGATATGAGAGCGTAGTATATCCTTTTATCAGCAGATATCCGGATATCGAAAGCTTGAATGGTACACTAAAGGAACGTCAGACGGTATATGAAAATATCACTTCTGAGATAGAGATAAATTGTCAGGAGTATCTGGCAAGTTTGGAGAAACCGATGCCATTTTTCATAGGTATCCCATCGGTTACAGAAGAGGGAATTTATGTGAATTGGGATGTGGCTTATTCATTTTCAGGAGATTTTGTCACATATACGGTGGAGTTAGATGATGAATATACTTTTGATACGCCGATTTATCGGGCAGAAGGAGTTTTGCCGGGAATAACGATTCCACAGAAGCTTGAGGCTGGAAAGTACTACATACGCATTAAAGCGACAGATGAATCAGGAGATGAGCAATATGCTTTTGATTATTATCTGAGTGATGATGGTAAGGAATATGGTATAAAGAGCTTTTATTTTACTCGCGATGGACAGATGATTGAAGAAACTTATATCGAAGAGTAGATTAGAACAAAATACTTTTTGCTTGATTAATTATGATAGAAAGTATATAATGAATCGGCAAGTGTGGCAAATGATCGCGGCCTCACGTAAGTGAGGGTGAGGAAAGTCCGGGCTTCATAGGGCAGGATGCCGGATAACGTCCGGTGGAGGTGACTCCAAGGCCAGTGCAACAGAAATAAACCGCTTAGTTTACTAAGTAAGGGTGGAAAGGCAGTGTAAGAGACTACCGCCTCTAAGGTAACGAGGAGGGCACATGTAAACCCCATCCGAAGCAAGACCAAGTTAGGGAACGATAGGTTTGCCCGACCTGTTTCCAGGTAGGTCGCTTGAGGCTATCGGTAACGATAGTCCTAGATAGATGATCATTCGCGCATCGGGATACCGATGACGCTGACATAACCCGGCTTATCGCTACGCTTGCAATATATTGTATTTAGAGGACCTGTTTTCACAGGTCCTTTTTGTATGCAATTTACAGAAAATGCTTGAGAAAGCTAATAAATAACTGTCAATTGTGTAAAGATAGTGGTAAAATGAAAAGAGAACTCTAACTTTTTTAGAAAGGATGAGGAAATGAGACGAATCATAAAAATAATGAAAGATTGGAAATTTATAAATCAAGACGGGAAAACAGTAACTCTTGATTTGCCACATACATGGAACAGTAAGGATGGACAGGATGGCGGAAATGACTATTATCGTGGAACTTGTATTTATGAGAAGGAAGTGGAGAAACCGGATTATGGAATAGATGAAAGGGTATATTTGCAGTTTCATGGGGTAAACTCTTCGGCGAAGGTATATCTGAACGGACAACAGGTATGTGTACATGATGGGGGATATTCAACCTTTCGTGTGGATGTAACAGATAAGCTTGAAGTTAAGAACCAATTGAAGGTGGAAGTGGATAATAGTGTGAATGACAATATTTATCCACAGAAAGCAGATTTTACATTTTATGGCGGTATTTACAGAGATGTGGAATTCCTGATTGTGAATGAGCTGCATTTTGATTTGGACCACTATGGCAGTATAGGAATGAAGTATAGTACAGAAGTAGAAGGAACAACTGCTAAGATACATGCGCAGATGTATTTGTGTGAAGAGGCAAAAGGAGCAGATATTCAGGTACAGCTTCTGGATGCAGAAGGAAATCAGGTGGCGGCAAATCAAGGACGTGATGTGATTCTCACAGTTCACAATGTGCATCTTTGGAATGGATTAGATGACCCGTATCTGTACAAGCTGCAGGCGAAGTTACTAAAGGATGGAGCTGTGGTTGATGAAATCAGTTGCAACTGTGGTGTCAGAACATTTGAATTTAGTTCTAAGGATGGTTTTCATCTCAATGGCAGACCATATCCGCTACATGGCGTGTCGAGGCATCAGGATTGGCGAGATATTGGAAATGCCATAGATATAGATAAGATGGACTTGGATATGGACTTGATTCGCGAGATTGGAGCCAATACGATTCGTTTGGCGCATTATCAGCATAATCAGTATTTTTACGACTTATGTGATAAGTATGGAATGATAGTATGGGCAGAGATTCCATATATTTCAGAGCATTTGCCAAATGGAAGGGAAAATACCTTTTCGCAAATGAGAGAATTGATTGTTCAGAACTATAATCATCCGAGTATTGTAACATGGGGAATATCTAATGAAATCACGATTTCGGGCAGAAAATATAGAGAAGATATGCTGGATAATCATAGAGCATTACAGGAATTTTGTAAGGAAATTGACCCAACAAGACCAACCACATTAGCATGCTTTGCCTTGTGTCATCCGTTCCATCCGGTGTCTAAGATTACGGATTTGGTTGGCTGGAATCTATATCTTGGCTGGTATGTTCCTGGCTTCTTCTTAAATGATTTATGGATTGGTTTCTATCATTTGATCTATCCAAACAGATGTCTTTGTTATTCGGAGTATGGTGCAGAGGGAATGCCGAATCTTCATAGCAGGCATCCAAGACGTGGTGATAATACAGAGGAATATCAGAATAAATACCATGAATTTATGCTAAGATGCTTCAAGCGTCATCCATATATGTGGG
>JAZNMO010000169.1:0-17009 GCA_045579665.1 Lachnospiraceae bacterium | reverse complement strand
AATAAATGACAGATTACCACCAAACATAGCGCCGCTGATAACGGTACCAACACATAAGGCAGGTGAAAAGCCGGACGCATTGGCTACAGCAATAGAAATTGGTGTAATCAATGTAATCGTACCAACGGAGGTACCCATGGCAAGAGATACAAAACAGCTGACAATAAATAAAACCAAAACAGCAAACTGTGCAGGAAAAATGGATAACAGGAAATAAGCAACACTCTCTGCACTGCTTCTGCCTACAACACCCACAAATACACCGGCTGTAAGGAAAATCAAAATCATTGTAATAATATTCTTGTCTCCCACACCTTTTGCAATGACATCTAATTTGTCATCAAGCTTTAGGGCAGGATTCTGAGCGAATGCCACTAATAAAGCTACAAGAAATGAAACTACGATGGGGATATTGTAGAATCCCATTGCGATTCCAAGACCGTATTCAAATAATAGTCCCAGGCCTAAGTACAAAAATAAAAAAACTCCGATTGGTAGTAACGCACGCCAATTACCTTTTTGCATATTCAATCTCCTTTTACTAAAATAGTGATAAGTATAGTGTATCATATTTACATAATTCCTGCTATGGTAAACAAACTCTTTTGTATCAACTGTATCATATGCTATACTTTTCATAGGAGGGGTTACCAATGAAAAGATATGCTATGTTGGATAGTATAAGAGGTTTGACTTTGATTAGCATGGTGATTTATCATACTGTATGGGATATTGTTTATATATTTGGAATAAATTGGAAGTGGTATCGGTCCGAGGCTGCATATTACTGGCAGCAGAGTATCTGTTGGGGATTCATCCTACTGTCCGGTTTTTGTTGGAGCTTTGGCAGGAGGAAATTAAGGCGTGGACTAATGGTATTTGTCGCAGGAATTTTGGTTACAGTGGTGACTGCGATTGTTATGCCTTCTAATATTGTGTTGTTTGGAGTATTAACATTACTTGGAACATGTATACTGGTGTTTATTCCATTAGATAAGATTTTGCATAGATGTAGACCAGGGATTGGTATTTTAATCAGCTTTGGCTTATTTTTACTAACGAGAAATGTGAATATGGGAAGCTTAGGCTTTGATGCATGGAAGCTTTGTGAGCTACCGGATTCGTGGTATGTAAATAGTTTTACGACCTATCTTGGATTTCCGGCAGAAGGATTTTATTCAACAGATTACTTTTCGTTAATTCCGTGGATATTTTTATACACGACAGGATACTACCTACATAAACTGATGGAAAGTAAGGGGATGTTGAATTTTTGTTATCATTTTAAGAATCGTCTGTTAGAGTGGATAGGAAAGCATTCTCTAATCATTTATATGCTGCACCAGCCAATTGTATATGCAGTTCTATTATTCATTTTTTAGGAAATAAGAAACGCCTGTGGTCAAACTTGATACCACAGGCGTTTTGTACTTATCTTAACGCTTTAGATTAGTTATATAAAGAGATACCGTATCTTGCTTTGCGGTAGATTTTCTTACCAAGAGTCCAAAATAAAGAAAATACGATATATAAAGTAGAGAGTGCACCAGCAGCACCACCAATGATAATAATAAGTAAAAGTCCGATATTCATAATTTTATTCTCCTTAAAATTTTGTATATTAATTAGCCTATGCGGGTGCATAGGAGATTGTTTCTTACATTGTAAGAAAAATTGAGTTATGAATATCGAGGTTTTTTACCGTCTGAAAGATGTATATATCCGATAATGACCATAAAGCATAGTATTTCCTGAAAACTATCATGCACAACTGCAATATCGGCAAAGATATGCAAAAACGGTAATATAATGATAAGTGCAATGAGAGAAAAGCCTATGCGATTATTTCTGGTACAGATTCTTCTGGAAGCATGACGAATGCAGGAAGTGCTGTAGGATTGTCTGATGCCTTCCAGAATAAATAAATTTTTAGTCAAAATGGTGTGAGAAGTGGACGCTTCCACAGAGTCCGCGGCAGAAGAGGCATACGAGGATGAGTAAGTACACAAAAAAGAGGAACCTGTCTGGAAAGCCTCCAAACCAATTCCTAAGAGCATAAGTATAATCATTATAACTAGAATATAGATTTTTTGCTGCTTATTCATTTTCTATCACCACCGAAAATCCGTGTTAATTACACAAGTGTCATTGTAGCAGAAAAAACCTTGAATGTGTTAGAATAATATGCATGAAAAGCGGTTAAGATTCAAATCTTAACTGTTTCTTAACTGACAAGATGTTATCATGTGTGAGGGAGGCAGTATGGATAAAAACAGAAGATTGATAAAAAACATTATTTTTTCAATAATCGTACTCATTACATTTTTTGTAATTAGTCTTTTCATTTCAGAGTTACTGGAAGCAAGCACGCTGATTCCGGCGATGTTTGTTTTGGCAGTATTTTTGATTTCGTTATATACAGATGGATATTGGTATGGAGTTGCAGGTTCCATAATTAGTGTTATGGCACTGAACTATGCATTTACATTTCCATATTTTAAATTTAACTTTAGTATCCCTGTTAATTTGGTATCAGCAGTAATTATGTTGGTAATTACGATTTTTACGAGTGCATTGATGACGAAGGTGCGCCAGCAGGATAAATTACAGGCTGAGGGTGAAATGGAGAAGATGCGTGCTAATCTTCTTCGTGCAGTATCTCATGATTTGAGAACTCCGTTGACGACAATATATGGTTCTAGCTCTGCGATTGTGGAGAAGTATGACGATTTAACCAAAGAGCAGATGATTCAGCTGGCTAAGGGAATCAGAGAGGATTCACAGTGGCTGGTAGGTATGGTAGAGAATTTGCTTACTGTTACAAGAATTGATAATGTAAAGATGAAGATTGTTAAGAATCCGGTGGTGTTAGAGGAGCTGATTGATGCGGTATTGATTCGCTTTCGTAAGCGTTATCCCAGTTATAATATTGAGGTGAATATACCGGATGATTTTGTTATGATTCCGATGGACGCCACGTTAATCGAACAGGTAATTGTGAATATTCTGGAGAATGCGGTGCAGCATGCGATTGGAATGACAAGATTGGTGCTTAAGGTTTATATTTTTGACCGCAAGGCTTTTTTTGAGATTATTGATGACGGTTGCGGAATTGATAAAGAGAGAATCAACAATATTTTTACAGGCTATTTTGAGAAAAAGGATGCTCCGGCAGATTGCCAGAAAAGCAGCATGGGAATCGGATTATCGGTATGTGCATCTATTATTAGGGCACATGAGGGAAGTATTATGGTGGAGAATAACTCGCAAGGAGGATGCTGTTTTCGATTCTTTTTAGATATGGAGGATGAGGAAAATGAGCAATAAATATAAGATTTTGGTAGTTGAGGATGAAAATAATATCCGAAATTTTATAAAGACTATATTGGAAACCAATGGCTATCAGGTGCTATGTGCCAATAACGGCAGTAATGGTAAGACGATGTTTTTATCGCATTGTCCTAATCTTGTAATTTTGGATTTGGGGTTGCCGGATATGGATGGACTAGATTTGATTCGTGGTATAAGAGAGGAGTTTGCGACGCCGATTATTATTCTGTCAGCACGAACAAATGAGATTGATAAGGTAAAGGCATTGGATTTAGGTGCCAATGATTATGTGACTAAGCCTTTTGGAACGAATGAATTTCTTGCCAGAGTAAGGGCAACGCTTAGAAGTACTCGTCAGGAGGAGGGCGAGCGTCAGGTAGGTAAGTCTTTTACAGTAAACAATATGACAATTGATTATGAGCGCAGAAGTATTGTATTGGATGGAGAAGAGATTAAGCTGACACAGACAGAGTATAATATTGTGGAGCTCTTATCGATTCATGCAGGACGTGTATTGACATATTCTGAGATTATAAAGAAGATATGGGGATACGCGGACGCAGGCAGTGTTAAGAAGCTTCAGGTGAATATGGCAAATATCAGAAAGAAGTTTCATGAAAAGCCCGGCGAGAACAAATATATCAAGAATGAGCTGGGTGTAGGTTATAGTTTTAAAGATGAGGAGAAATAAATGACACTTACAGATGGAATTGGTTTATTAGGCGGACTTGCATTGTTTTTATATGGAATGCAAATGATGAGTGCAGGCTTAGAGGCTGCTGTTGGTAATAAGATGAAGAGTATCTTAGAGAAGCTGACTGCGAACCGTTTTTTAGGAGTATTGGTTGGTGCTGTTATTACGGCAATCATTCAGTCATCATCAGCAACTACTGTTATGGTTGTAGGTTTTGTTAACTGTGGTATGATGACACTTCGCCAGGCTGTTTGGATTATCATGGGTGCCAATATTGGTACTACAATTACAGGACAGCTGATTGCTTTGGATGTAGGAGCGATTGCACCGGTTATTGCCTTTTTAGGTGTGGCGATGGTCGTATTCTCCAAGAATGTAAAACTGCATCATATTGGTAATATTTTTGCAGGCCTAGGCATTCTCTTTATTGGTATGGATATGATGGGAGCAGCTATGAAGCCGCTTGCGAATCATGAAGGCTTTGTAAGCCTGTTAACTAGCTTTGAAAACCCGATTCTTGGTATTTTGGCAGGTACGGTATTTACAGCAGTAATTCAGTCTTCTTCAGCGTCAGTAGGTATTTTACAGGCATTGGCTGATAGTGGAGTAATTGGTTTAAGTAGTGCAGTATATGTATTATTTGGACAAAACATAGGTACTTGTATTACTGCACTTTTAGCATCTATCGGAACCAGTCGGAATGCAAGAAGAACTACAGTGATACATATTTCTTTTAATGTAATCGGTACAGTAGTGTTTACAATCTTGTGTCTTGTAACTCCGCTTGTGATGTTGGTAGAGAGCTTTACTCCGGATAAGGCATCAGCACAGATTGCCAATATGCATACGTTATTTAATATAACAACAACTATTCTTTTGATACCGTTTGGTAATTATCTTGCTATGTTTGCTGAGAAGATTTTAAAGGACAAAGAAGTGGCAAGTGAAACGGAATTGGTGCATCATTTGCAGCATATCAAGAATATCAATGAGGATGCATTAGGTGTTTCTGCTATGAGCATGGAGGAAACGAAGAATGAGATTTTCAGAATGCTTACCATGGCAAAGGATAATGTTCATAAGGCGTTTGATGTTTTCGCAAATCTTGATGAAGAGGCAATGACAGAGGTAGAAACGGGAGAAGAATATATTGATTACCTGAACAAAGAGATTTCCAAGTATATTTCACGTGTGAGTGCACATGAAAGAACAGAAAGAGGTAGCGGAATTTTCAGCTCTTACTTCTTGATTACAAGTAATATCGAACGAATTGGAGATCATGCGATTAATGTAGCAGGATATTCAAATATGATTCGTGAGAAAAATATTCATTTTTCTCAGATGGCACAGGAAGAAATTGCCCAGATGCAGAAAATATGTGACAGGATGCTGGCTTTGTTGCTTGTTGAAAGTGATGATGTGGTGGACTGGCATGCACAGATTGCTTGTCTAGAGCAGAAGATTGATGATATGACAAAGGAATATCGCAACAATATGTTTAACCGTATTCAGGCAGGAACCTGTACAGATGAGGGAAGTATTTTATTCTCAGAGATGCTGACTGATTTTGAGAGAATTGGAGACCATGCATTAAATATTTCAGATGAAGTTGTAAAGATTCAGTTTTGTATGGGCGCATAATGATAAGTATGATATAATGTATTAGAACACACTTTTTTATGATAATAAGAAAGTGTGTTTTTTATTCAGGCGTTTGAGTTGGCACAAGGAGATAGTAATGATAATAGGGAAGTATGGTAAGGATAAAGTAAGGGAAGGGCTACTGGTGTTGATGATTATGGTATCGGTAGCAGTGGTATCTATTTGGAATGGTTATAGGAAGGAAGGCTTTCATGTAGATGAAATGTATTCGTATGGCTTATCGAACAGCAATTATATGCCATTTCCACAGGAAGGTGACAGTGGAGCCTATAGTATCAATGATTTTATGCAGGAATATGGTGCAGGTAATAATTTGGGTGATTTGTTCCGTAATGCATGGAAAGATTTTCAGATATTAAAGGAAGCAGATTTTCAATTTCAGCAGACTGACTTATATGAGAAATATCGGGAGGCACAATATAATAATAATCAGCCTTGGGTGCAGACCACGTGGCTTCCGGGTGAATACTATGAGAAGTATCTGACTGTAGAGGAGGGAACCGGTTTTAATTTTGTTTCTGTATACTATAATCAGAGAGCGGATGTACACCCGCCGTTTTATTATATTCTGCTTCATATCGTTTGCTCCTTGTTTGAAGGAACCTTTTCAAAGTGGTATGGCTTTACGGTGAATTTTATTGCATTAATGGCGGCATTGCTTTTGTTGTATCGGATGATAAGGTGCTTTATATCTGACTCATGGGTTGCATATGCAACCGTGCTGGTATATGGACTTAGTATGGGGTTTCAATCCAATATGGTGTTCTTTAGAATGTATGGAGTGATTACTTTGTTGACGATTGCGTTATGTTATTTTCACTTACATTTGCAGAAAAATAGCTGGATATTGGAGAGAAGGCAGAGGCTGACACTGATTGCACTGGTAGTACTAGGTTACTACACCCTATATTATTATGTGGTATATGCTGCATTAATGTTGATGGTGGCTACAGTGTTAATGGTTAAGGCTGGGCAGGCAAAGAGACTTTGGACATATATCAGACAATACATCTATGCTGCTGTAATAGGTGTAGTGATATGGCCGTTTTCGTTAAAACATTTTTTCTCTGATTATCGAGGAGATGATTTCAGAGAAGCAATTAGTAGTGTAGAGAATTATTGGAAGCTGATTGTGCAGATGTTTCAGGAGCTTGCAAAGACCTGTATGGGTAATCAGGCAGTTGTTTTATTGCTGGTTCTTTTGCTTGCAATTGCTACAGCCTGTGTTGCGATATTGAAAAAGAAATACCAAGATAAGAGTTGGCTGATATTTCTTCCGCCGTTTTTATATTTTTTCTTTGCTGCGGTGTCAACGCCGATGGTACACAATCGTTATGTCATGTGTATCATGCCTTTTGTGTTTTTGGCAATCATGCTGATGATTGCTTTCTATGGAAAGCTGTTGTTTGGGAATAAAAGGCTGCGAACGATAGGCTGTGCAGTGATGGTAATGATAATCTTCTTGTTATCTAACTGCTTTATGTATAAGCCGGAGCATTTGACGGATGATGGACAGCTGACAGTAGAAGTACCGGAGAATACAGTATGTGTTTATGTCATTCCGGAGGCTTCGTGGCAGGCATATGCGAAGGATTCCTATATATTAAGCCAATGCGAGAAAAGTGTGATTTTACGCAGAAGTAATATGGCATTTTTGGAAAGTTATGAGTATGAAGATGGGCAGACAGTTATGATTTATCTGTCAAATCCTGTTGATGAGAGGGAGGAGACACTAGAGGAAGTAAGGTCTGTTATGGGAATAGAGCATCTGAAAGAGGTAGATAGCGGACTAGATGGCTATTATTATAAAAGGTATTTGTTTCAGTAGTTTTGTAAAGAAAGTGGGGAAGGTTTATGATGGAATTGTATTTTGACAAGTTGTATCGCTATCCGAGGTTGGCTGAGCCATGTTATATTGGCATACCGATAAAGAAGGGCGAATTAAAGGATTTGAGCAATGTTGCAGTGCTTCAGAATGGTAAGCCCGTACCGTTGCAAAAGAAGGTAACATCTTATCATAGAGATGGTTCGATTCGTTATTTGTTTTTGCGATTTATGGCAGATTTACCTGCAAATCAGAGTGCTACTTTGCTGTGTGATACGAATTCAGAGTTTGTGTCAGATGCACCTGATATGCGGATAGAGCAGAGTGAAGAGAGAATAACAGTGCATACCGGTAGGATTTCTTTTGCAGTAGAGAATAAAAGCAGTCAGTTGTTTTCATGGCTGGAAGCAGAGGGCTGTCGATATGAAAAGGAACAGTTTGTAGGACCTGTATTGGAGGATGGAGATGGGTGTCAATACAAGGTTTGGATAGAGGATTGGAAGGTACAGGAAACAGGTCCTGTAGCAACAATTATATCAGCTAAGGGACGGAATATTGGGGAAAAAGAAATCGCCTTTACGATATCTGTGACGGCATATGCTAATAAGCCATGGTTAGAGATTGCTTATCGAATCATAAATACAACAGAGGATTCCCTGCATATAGCTTCGTTAAGTTTTCATGTATTTCGACATGCAGATGTGACAGATGTATCACAGCATGAGAAGGTATTCAGAAGTCTGGTAGCGGAGCAGGATTTTTCGGCAAGAGAGAGACTGCACACGAACGGTATTTTAGAGTTAGAAGAGATAGAAAGACAGGCACCTGTTGAAGAGATTAGAACCTGTGTTGCCAGTTCAAATTATAAGACGGATTTTTATGTAGGAAAAGCCGGAAATGCGGTTTGCAAGTATGTAGATGCGCCATATTTGATGAAGGAAAGTAATGAACATATAGCGGAAGTATTCTATGGAACCTTTTTTGCTGATTGTACGGATGATAAAGGTGGTGTTTGTGCTTCGATATATCAGGCACAGCAGAATTATCCGAAGGCTGTACTGGCTGACAAGAATGGAATTAGTCTGATGCTGGTACCTAAGAATATTGAAAAGGTAGAAATGCAATCGGGAATGTCGCGGGAACAACGCTTTCTACTGCATTTCCATAAAGCCGAGGAAAGCCTGTTGGAACTGGACAACCGAAGTTTGATTTATCAGATGCCTGACAGACCATATCTTTCATCACGGGTTTATCAGGAATCGGGACTTTATCCTGATATTTTTCCAAAGAATCGTAATATAGATGTGGAACAGTCGCTGATTGCTAAGGCTGATGGGCATTCGCGATGCTATGGAATATTGAATTTTGGAGATTCACCGGACCCGAATTATACTGCACAGGGAAGAGGAAATGGTGAGTTGGTGTGGTGTAATAACGAATATGATTATCCACATGCTTGTGCGTTGGAGTATGTCCGTACAGGTATTCGAAGATTTATGGATTATAATATTGCATCATGCCGTCATTGGATGGATGTGGATGTATGTCATTATCATAAAGACCCTCTTTATCTTGGAGGACAGTGGGAGCATACGAACGGTCATTGTAAGAACGGTGTCATGGTGTGCTCACATGAATGGGTTGAAGGCTTACTGGATTACTATCACTTTACGGGTGATGAAAGAGGTTTAGAGACAGCTCTTGGTATCGGAGAAAATGTTCTGCGACTCTTGGATACGCCAATGTATGCAGGTGTCGGGGAGATGAATGCAAGGGAAACCGGTTGGGCTTTGCGTTCGTTGACGGCATTATATGTGGAAACAGGAGATGAGAAGTGGTTAGCTAAGTGTAAATGGATATTGAATAATTTTAAGCTGTGGGAAGAGCAGTATGGTAACTGGCTGGCTCCATATACGGATAATACGGTAATTCGCGTCGGTTTTATGATTTCAGTTGCAGTAGGTAGTGTCATGCGGTATTATCGTGAGTTTCCGGATGAGGAAATAAAGCAAATGCTGCTTCGGGCAGTAGATGATTTGATAGAAAGCTGCTATATGGAAGAGGTAGGGTTATTCTATTATAAAGAGCTTCCAAGCTTGAATCGATTGGGGAATAATACGCTTTTATTGGAGGCGCTTGCCATTGCTTATGAGCTGACCGAAGATGAAAAATATTTGGACCCCGGTCTATTGACCTTTAAGCAGGCAATCGTTTCAAGCAGTCCGGGAGTTGGCGGTACAAAAAGAATTGCAGGGGATGCAGTGGTGGTAGGTAATGCATCAACAAAGACCTTTGGGCAGAGTTTCATCCCACTGATTACTTATTATAGTGCGATTTCAAAATTACCGGAATTTATGAAGAAGATTACAGAATAAATATGTGGCGGAGAATCCGATTAAGGATTCTCCTTTTTTATGGAATAGGAAAGTGCTCGAAAAGTAGTGGAAGTTAAACAAGAATCAGCGAAGCTGATTCTTGCAGAGTGTTGCCGCCGGGCAACACTTTTTTATGGAATAGGAAAGTGCTCGAGAAGTAGTGGGAGTTAAACAAGAATCAGCGAAGCTGATTCTTGCAGAGTGTTGCCGCCGGGCAACACTTTTTTAATATTAGTATATACAAAGAATTGTGCAAAATTCTGAAAAAGCTATTCAAAATGTTTGAATTGTGATACAATTTATTTAACAATGCGTTATAACTGTGAAAAACAATGAAAGGAGCAGTAAAAGCCATGGAAAGAGACTACATGCGAACAAGGCGTGATGGTGCATCATATGGGAATCGTGATGAGCTTACAGGATGCTTAGATTTTAATGCATTCCGTTCTGCGGCCAAAAGATTGATTTTACAAAATCAAGATTGTCAATATGCTCTTTGGTATTGTGATTTGCGTCAGTTTAAGATTATTAATGAAACTTTAGGATATGAAGCAGGAGATAGTCTGCTTCGTTATTGGATAGATGTTATTTCAGAGAATCTGAGTGAGGATGAGGCAGTAGGACGTATTGCTGCGGATATTGTTGTCATGCTGACACATGAGGAGCGTAGAGAGAATCTTGAGAAGCATTTTATAGCTATTTCTGATAAGCTAAGGGGCTTTTTTAGAGATTCGGATTTTAGATATGATGTGGAGATGTTAGCAGGAATATATTGGTTAAAGCCGCAAGACACCGTTTCTCCTGATATTAACCTGATGCTAGACTATGCTAATTTGGCAAGAAAGAGCGGAAAAGGTTATGTAGGAAGCAAGTGTGTATTCTTTAGTGATGCTTTAGGCGAAAAACAACGTAGACAAAATCTGATTAGTAAAGGTTTGAAGCAGGCAATTGATGAAGGTGAATTATCCATATGGTTTCAACCGCAGTACAATTATGTGACTAGCCAAATGGTTGGTGTTGAAGCACTATGCCGTTGGGAGCATGCGATACTTGGAGAGATTTTGCCTAGTGAGTTTATTCCTGTATTGGAGAAGACAGGTCAGATATCCCAGCTCGACAGATATGTGTGGGAGCAGGTGTGTGATTATGCGCAAAAATGGGAAAAATATACGAAAAATGTACCGATAGAAATAGCAGTAAATGTATCCAGAATGGATTTACAGGAAGCAGGCTTTTGTCAGTATATTTATGGTCTGGTGAAAAGATATGGATTATCTACTCGTTCTCTTCGATTGGAGATTACGGAAAGTGCATATATGGAGAAGCCAGAGCTTTTAATTACAATGGTAGAGCGACTTCAGAGTCAAGGCTTTATTATTGAAATGGATGATTTTGGAAGTGGCTATTCCTCTTTAAATATGTTAAAAGAAGTACCAATTGATATTTTAAAGCTTGATATGCGTTTCTTGAGTCAGGCAGGACATGATTCAAGAGGGGGAAACATTATTAGTGCAGTTATCCGTATGGCAAACAGCTTGGAGCTTCCGATTATCGCAGAGGGTGTAGAGAATGTAGAACAGGCGAATTTTTTAAAGAATCTAGGTTGCGTGGTAATGCAAGGATATCACTTTGCAAGACCGATGCCGGCTTCGGAATTCGAGAAGTTATTAATGAAGCAGTCAGTAGGAACCATTTTCAATGATTTTAAGGGACCCGGGCTGAAGAATCTGAATGAGCTTATGCGCACAAATAGTAATAGTTCGTTCATATTTGACTTTTGTATTGGTGCAGCCATGATATTGGAATATGATGGTGAACAGCTGGCGGCACTTTTGGTAAATGATGATTTTTATAAGACGGTTAATGTTTCAAGAGAGCGATTCGAAAGATATAGAAATAATCTGCTGGTAACCATGACGGAATCGGCAGAAGCAAAATTAAGGGCAACCTTGGAGGAAGCGATTGTGCTTGGAGTAGCCAAGGGAGAGTCTGAGCAGAAGATTAATGAAAGATGGATTATGGGAACCTATCATCATGTTTCGTCGGGGGCGCATAG
Organism: Lachnospiraceae bacterium; assembly: GCA_045579665.1. GTDB lineage: Bacteria > Bacillota > Clostridia > Lachnospirales > Lachnospiraceae > COE1. The sequence goes on along the minus strand of JAZNMO010000169.1, from coordinate 5,067 downwards.
CCATATATTCTTTATGCTCGTTGAGGATGTGACCAAGGTTCATGAGATTCAGAGTGAGTTAAGTGCAGTTACAAAGGAACTGAATACACATCTGGAACAGATGCCGGGTGGCTTATTCAAGTATGAAGTAGACGGTGACCAGACCTTTGCATATGTTAGCGATACGGTTTTGGAGTTACTTGGTTATACGATGGAAGAGTTTCATAATAAGTTTAATAACAGGTTTCCAAACTTTGTTTACAAGGAAGACAGAGCCCGTGTTTTAGCAGAGATTGATGATGAGATTGCAGTAGGAAATTATACATATTGCGAATACAGAGTGGAGACAGCAGACGGAAGTCTGAAATGGTTCTATGATGTGGGTCGTTTATTTACTGACGCAAACGGGAAAAAGTGGTTCTATGTAATCATAACTGATATGGATGAACGTAAGCAAAAGCTGCAGGAACAGATATGGCAGAATACTATGTATCGTACTCTGGCAGAGATTCCGGGAATGATTACATATGACTATGAACCATCGGTTGATATTTTGACAGTGCGGATTGCAACAGACAATAATGAGATTCAAACCTTAGAAATGAAACATTTCTTAAAGAAAATAGATGAGCATAAGTGGTTGGATAATGAAAGCTTGCATAAGCTGGCGAATGCATTTATGGAGGCTTTGAAGAAACCGCTTAATGGAAAGGGAGAGCTTAGAGCCTGCTTTGATGATACGGGTAAATTTAAGTGGTATCGTGTGTATTATACCAGTGTTGCAGATGAAAATGGTAAAATCTATCGTATTGCCGGTCGTGCAGATGATATTGATAACGATATGCAGGAGCTTAGTGGTTTGAAGCAGCAGGCAGAGCATGACAAGATGACACATTTGCTTAATCATGATGCGTCTTTAGAAGAGGTGAGAAAGTCAATAAAGAGAAACAGAGGTGGTATTCTCTTTGTGATTGATGTTGATAACTTTAAACAGGTAAATGATAAATTGGGACATCAGGCAGGAGATGCTGTACTCATTAAGGTAGCAGATACACTAAGAGATATTTTCCGAAAGGATGATATTCTTGGAAGATTTGGAGGCGATGAGTTTATAGCATTTATTCCCGGTTCTTATAGTAAGAAGATTGCGACTTCTAAGGCATATGCTATGATAGAGAGAGTAAGCTGTATAGATACCTCGGGTGATGTGAGAATAGGTTGTAGTATTGGTGTTGCGATTACAAAGTCAGCGAATCTTCCGGTTGAGGATATCTTTAAAAAAGCGGATGATGCATTATACGAATCAAAGCGTAATGGTAAAGGCAGATATACCTTTGCAAATGAATAATAAAATCATAAAGGGACTTCCAGTTTGGAAGTCCCTTTTGTGTATTACTATTATTTCTCAGTAATCTCGCTGTGTAATTCCTGAATTGACTTTAATTCACAGTGACCATTCTCTTTTACATTATGGATACCGTGTGCTGTAGCACTTGCAGCAGCTGCTGTAGTCATGTAAGGAATCTTTGCCTTGATAGCTGCCTTACGAAGATAACTATCATCATTTACACCGTCTTTACCTAATGGAGAGTTGATAATTAAGTCAAACTGTCCATTTGTAATCATATCTAAGAGGTTTGGACGACCCTCAGATAACTTCTTAACTAATTCAACCTCTACACCGGCCTCACGAATAACTTCACAGGTATTGCCTGTTGCAAAAATCTTAAATCCATCAGCGGCGAAAGCCTTAGCGATATCAGCGATTTCAGCCTTATCCTTGCGGTTAACAGAGATTAAGACATTACCACTTAATGGAAGCTTAGACTGTGTAGCCTCCTGAGCCTTATAGAATGCTTCACCGTAGTTAGATGAAAGTCCAAGTACCTCACCTGTTGAACGCATCTCTGGTCCGAGAAGAGGGTCAACCTCAGGGAACATATTGAATGGGAAGACAGCTTCCTTTACTCCGTAATATGGAATATTCTGTTCCTTAAGTGTCGGTACAGGTGAAGGACGACCTGTAATCTCAGAAGTAATAATATCGGTTGCAAGTGGTACCATGCGGATGTTACATACCTTTGATACCAACGGAACTGTACGGGATGCACGAGGATTTGCCTCTAATACATATACCTTACCGTTCTCGATTGCATACTGCATATTCATTAAGCCCTTAACATGCATTTCTTCTGCAATCTTCTTTGTATATTCTTTGATTGTAGCAACATTCTCTTCTGTAATATGAACAGAAGGAATGATACAAGCAGAGTCACCTGAGTGAACACCGGCAAGCTCGATATGCTCCATAACAGCAGGAACGAATGCGTGTGTACCATCACTGATAGCATCTGCCTCACACTCTAAAGCGTGATTTAAGAAACGGTCAATGAGGATTGGACGGTCAGGTGTTACGCCAACTGCTGCATTCATGTAGCTAACCATGCTCTCATCATCGTAAACAACTTCCATACCACGTCCGCCAAGTACGTAAGAAGGACGAACCATTACAGGATATCCAATCTTAGAAGCGATAGAAAGCGCTTCTTCTACTGTTGTAGCCATACCTGACTCCGGCATAGGAATCTCTAATTTATCCATCATAGCACGGAACAAATCACGGTCCTCTGCAAGGTCAATGACAGAAGGTGAAGTTCCGAGAATCTTAACACCATTCTTCTCAAGCTCAGCAGCGAGGTTAAGAGGTGTCTGACCACCAAACTGTGCAATAACACCAACTGGCTGCTCCTTCTTGTAGATGCTTAATACATCTTCAAGAGTTAATGGCTCGAAATAAAGTTTATCTGAAGTATCGTAGTCAGTAGAAACTGTCTCAGGGTTACAGTTAACGATAATTGTCTCAAATCCAAGCTTCTTCAATGCAAGTGAAGCATGTACACAACAATAATCGAACTCAATACCCTGACCGATACGGTTAGGACCACCACCAAGAATCATAATCTTTGGCTTGTCTGAGTTAACAGGATTCTTATCCTCAGCATTGTAAGTTGAGTAGTAGTAAGCGCTGTCTTCAGTACCACTTACATGAACACCTTCCCAAGCTTCCTCAAGACCAAGCTCAATACGACGGTTACGAACCTCATCCTCAGGACGCTTAATTAACTTAGCAATATACTTATCTGAGAATCCGTCCTTCTTAGCCTGAATTAATAAATCATCAGCAGGCAAGCTTCCCTTATTGGCAAGAATTGCTTCTTCTTCCTCTACTAATTCCTTCATCTGCTCGATGAACCACTTCTTAACCTTAGTAATCTCGTGGATTTCATCAACAGTTGCGCCCTTTCTTAATGCTTCATACATAATGAAGTGACGCTCACTTGAAGGAGTAATCAGCATCTGGAGAAGCTGTTCCTTTGTCTTAGAGTTGAAATCCTTAGCAAATCCAAGACCGTGACGACCTGTCTCAAGGCTTCGAATAGCCTTCTGGAAGGCTTCCTTATATGTCTTACCGATACTCATTACTTCACCTACGGCACGCATCTGAGTACCAAGCTTATCTTCAACGCCTTTGAATTTTTCAAATGCCCAACGTGCGAACTTGATTACAACGTAATCTCCATCAGGCTTGTACTGATCTAGAGTGCCATACTTTCCACAAGGAATATCCTTAAGTGTAAGTCCGGCTGCAAGCATAGCGGATACCAAAGCGATAGGGAATCCGGTAGCTTTTGAAGCAAGAGCGGAAGAACGTGAAGTTCTTGGATTAATCTCAATTACACAGATACGATCTGTAACAGGGTCGTGAGCGAACTGTACGTTAGTACCACCAATAACCTGTACGGATTCTACAATTTTATATGCCTGCTCCTGTAATCTCTTCTGGCAATCCTCAGAGATAGTAAGCATAGGAGCTGAACAGAAAGAGTCACCTGTATGAACACCAAGTGGGTCGATGTTCTCGATGAAACATACGGTAATCATGTTGTTATCTGCATCACGAACGATTTCAAGCTCAAGCTCTTCCCAGCCAAGGATGGATTCCTCTACAAGAACCTGTCCAACTAAGCTAGCCTGAAGACCTCTTGCACATACTGTCTTAAGTTCTTCTTTATTATATACGAGTCCGCCGCCGGCGCCACCCATGGTATAAGCCGGTCTTAATACAACCGAATATCCTAACTTATCAGCAATGGCAAGTGCTTCGTCTACTGAGTAAGCAACCTCACTTCTTGCCATCTCGATACCGATAGCTTCCATGGATTTCTTAAATTCTACTCGGTCCTCACCACGCTCAATAGCATCAATCTGAACACCGATAACCTGTACGTTATACTTGTCTAAGATGCCTTCTTTAGCAAGCTCAGCACAAAGATTTAATCCTGACTGTCCACCAAGGTTAGGAAGAACTGCATCAGGTCTTTCCTTTGCAATAATCTGCTCCAGTCTCTCAACATTAAGAGGCTCGATGTAAGTAACATCAGCAGTTTCAGGATCAGTCATGATAGTAGCCGGATTAGAGTTAACTAATACGATCTCATATCCAAGCTTTTTCAATGCTTTACACGCCTGAGTTCCTGAATAATCGAATTCACAGGCCTGTCCGATAATGATAGGTCCGGAACCAATGATAAGTACCTTTTGAATATCTGTTCGCTTTGGCATAATACCCTCCTAATTCAATACAAAAAAATTCTTTTCTCCCTATTATATAAAAGAATTGCAAAAAGTAAAAGAGAAATTTTTGAAAATTACGATTTTTAAACATTTTATATAGTGTAAGGGCTTTTTATGAGCAAAACATGGAATTATTGCATAGTTATACAGTGATGAATTGTCCAAAAGCAAAGTTATGGTAAGTGATTTCTTCCTATTATTAAAGGAAAGAAAAAAGTATAAAGGAAAAGGTTGTGAAAAAGAATACATTTGTTGGTAAAAGGTCAGATGTGTTAGTGAAGGTATTTACAGGAAAGCATCAATTAGTATAATGGAGACAAAGAAATATGTATAATATACAGGTTGACGGATATAGAAGTGATTAGGAGTGATGATATATGAATAGGAAGAATTTCAGTACACCAATTGATCTGAAGAATATTAAAGTTACAGATGAGTTTTGGCATAGAGAGC
>JAZNMO010000168.1:0-4218 GCA_045579665.1 Lachnospiraceae bacterium | reverse complement strand
TAGAAATCTATCATATAAAGATACTTTTTTCATGCATTCTATGGCTTTCTCTGTATCATAAGTTACATCTGTAGCGATGTTCTGACCAAGGCTAAAAGCAAATAGTTTGAAATCTTGAAATACAAAAGAAAACAATTGCATATATTCCTCATAATCGTATTTCTTTATATCTATTCCATTTAACAAAATCTCTCCCTCTGTGGGGTCATACAATCGGCAAAGCAACATTACAAAAGTCGTTTTTCCTGCTCCATTTTCTCCCACAAAAGCCTGCTTCTTTCCAATGCTTAGCTTTGTATTAATGTTTTTGAGTACGTAAGTATCCGTATTAGGATACTTAAAAGAGACATTCCTAAATTCTATCTCGTACCCATTATCTCCATTATCACAATAAAATTCCTTCTCAACAGGAATCGTACCTTGGTACTTTTTGTTCGGGATATCCAGATATTCAAACAGCTTTTCCAAATGACCTGTATATACCTGATTTTCAGAATTCATGTATAACAAATCACCGAAATTTTGAACCAGCTTCATAAGTGCTCCCACATACTGAACAATACTTCCTACCCCAAATGCTCCGGTACCTGCTTTCGCAACAACAAAAAGATAGCATAAAGCATTGCATATTCCTTGAGCCAATCTAAGAAGTGCCTGACACCTACTCATCCTTTTATAATATATGTTATCCTCTACTTTACGCTTACTGATTCTCTGTATCTCCCTATCTGCAATTCTATCATGTCGATATATTCTGGCATCCATTGCTCTTTCGGTATTAGCATATATTTCATGTCCGTAAAACTTAAATGCTCTGTTAAACCATACCGTTCCATTCACCCACTCTTGGAATACTTTTTCTTCCTTTTTTCGAAGTTTTGAGTTACAGAAGCCCACAAAAAATAATACGGCTATTCCCGCAAATATCCACAGAAATGAATCCATTACCTTATTGCCTGACTTTGTGTAGAATAAAGACGCAGTAAGCGATATTGATGCTACAATACCTACAATCACTTGAACAAGTCCTGTAGTATCCCATACCAACTGTGCCAATCCATTTCCAAACATAAAAAGATTCTCTTCTGCCTTTTGTTTCTGCCTTTGAATATCTTGGTCTTCCAAATCTGCAAAATCCATGCTCATCTGTTTATCAGAAAAAATCTTCCTAAAATAGTTCCACATTCCGGACTCTTTTTCGTCAATAACCTTTTTCAACGCACTGGATATCAGTGAAAAAATAAGGTTTATACAAATGGTAAGCAGTACATATAGCACCATAATCCTAATTCTTTTTTCCTCAGCTATCTCATTGATTATCCTTGCTGAAAACCATATAATAACAAAAGGCTTTAGTGCCTCTATCACTGTTGCAATAACCTTGGTTCCAATCAACCCCGGGCAGTATTCACTCAAAATGCTATATCCGCGTTTTGTAATTTGAATGCGTTTCTTAAGCTTCATCCGCTTTCTCCTTTCCACTCGGATTCTCACGATAGTATTTCGCCTGAGTCTCAAAAAGTTCGTAATATCTCCCCTTACTTCTGAGCAATTCCTCATGAGTGCCTTCTTCTACGATTCTTCCTTCCTCTATCAAAATAATACGATTACAAAATCTTGTAGAAGCTAGTCTGTGTGAAATAAAAATCGTAGTTTTTCCTTTCATCACATTATCGTAAGTTTCATATAAACGATTCTCAGAAATAGGGTCTAATGCTGCCGTTGGCTCATCCAAAATAATGACTGGAGACTGTCTATATAAAGCTCTCGCAAGAAGAAGCTTTTGAATTTCCCCACCTGACAAATTGATACCTTCATTCCAAAAGGCTTTGTCATATTTACTCTTAATCCCATGTTCAAGAGACTCTATCTTTTCCCATAACCCTGCATCACGTAAACACTTCTCAACTTTTATCTCATCTATTGTTCCGAAAATATCTTCTGAAACAATCTCTTCAATAGAAACAGGCAAAATAGAATGACTTTGGAATACCGCACCAAACAATTGATAATATTCATCTCTGTTGTATTCACGAATATCTATCCCATCATAGAGAACGCTTCCTGCACTAGGTTCCATTAATCCTGCAATCAACCTTACCAAACTCGTTTTTCCAGCTCCGTTAAGTCCCACTATCGCAAGATGCTCACCTGGTTCAATCACAATATTCATATCACTTATAACTTCATCATCGTTTCCTTCATATCGTAAACTCACATTCTCCAGTTCTATCTTTGAAGGCTTCTCTGTATCTCTCGGAAGCTTTCCTCCCTTCCTCAAATAATACTCCGGATATTCAAGATATGAACGGAAACGATTCACTGACATATTAAGTCTCTCAAGATTCCCCAACTCTCCCAGCATACTACTAAGCCAAGTTGAAAACCCAGCCACAACATTAAAATATAGAACAAATTCAGCAACTGTAATCTGATTCTTCAGTGTCATGTAAATTAAGAAAGCATATGTTACTCCTTCTCTTGCAAGAGTTAATCCACTGTCTACAGCCGCAACACCAAAAAGCTTTCCCGTATACCTTCTGTACCAACCTAGAACTCCTTTTAGATTTTTCTCATATATCGTATTCATCCATACAGACATGTTGTAAAGCCGAATATCCTTTGCAGCTCGTACATCGTTAGCTACATTGATAACATACTGCATTTCCTGCTCATATGCACTTTTTTCTTCCATGTTATACTCAAGCCATTTTGCAATCTTTCGGTTAAAAATATAAGCAATTAAAGTAGTTGCACACAAAAACAAAATAAATACAGGATTGAGCGTAATGAGAATTCCCAAAAAAGCAACAAATCCAAAAAAGTTAGAAAAGAATTTCACAGAAGTATCACAAATCTGATTAAAATATGAGAAGTTCCCATTACAGCTTGCAAAACTTTCTTGCTGAAGCTTTCTATAATGTTCATTTTGCAAATTCATATAATCTGTTGTGAGTCCCTTCTGTGTAACCTTTCTTATAAAAAATGTATTCATTTTAAATTTATGCCAATATATTAGGCGCTCTAAATATTTCTGCGTCCCCTCCATAACAGCTAATATTATAGTAAGAATTCCGGTAACTATTAGTAAACGCCCCACACTGTTTTCATTTATTATCATATCTATCACAACTTTCGGCAAAAATGTCGTGATAATAGGAATTAATCCATTTACAAAAACAATGACAATACATAAGACCAGTAGATTCGGATATCCCTCTCTTACAGCCCGAATATAATATAATAGATTTTGAAATATTGTGTATTTTTTATCTTTTTCCATTATCTATACATCCTCCATCATTTCGTCCACATCTATTATAATATAAAAACCACTTAGGCTTTCAAAAAAAGCGCAAGTGGTTATATTTTGAACCCAAACGGTCAGTTAAATTGGAAGCATAATCTCTGTAGCAAAAACTCCCTCTTCATTCTGTCGGTTAATAAATCCTTTGTATTTTTTCACAATACGATCCACACTTGCTAATCCAAATCCATGGTTCTCACTGCCTTTTGTGGACACATATGTATTTTTTCTTTTCTGAAGCTCTCCGCAAGTAGAATTATAAACGGAAATGTATAATTGGTCCTTTAATATTCCTATAAACACGCGAATAAACTTATCATCATCCTCTGCTTGGCGCATAACCGCTTCCATTGCATTATCCAACAAATTACCTATAACAGTACATAAATCAATCTCTGAAACTGCAAGCTCTGCCGGTACAATCGCTTTCGCGTTTACCAAAATCCCCTTTGATTTCATAAGAGATATTTTACTGTTTAGAATAGCATCTACCATCACATTTCCGGTTTTAATAACTGTATCAACCGAAGTAAGGTCATCATTTAATTTCCATAAATACTCTTTGGTCCGTTCTTTATCGTCGCAAAGTGCAAGAAGGGTCTGAATATGATTATGATAATCATGTTTCCATCCACGCATGGTTTTATAAATGTTTTGTACCTCATCACAGTGTTTTTTCATCAAATCTGACTGATATTCCGAAATCTTTCGATTAATCATTTTGCCAAACAATAAATCTATCAATTTCATTCTGCACCAGTCCTTCCTCTGAAATATTGAATAAATGCAATATTTACATCCTTGTATTTTCTACGGGACAACGGAACAATGTTTCCGTTTTCCATATAAATTTCGGTTTTTGCAATTTTCTTTATCTGCTCTAAATTGACCAAGTAAGACCTATGTACTCT
>JAZNMO010000167.1:0-11833 GCA_045579665.1 Lachnospiraceae bacterium | reverse complement strand
CTCCAGAAAGCAGCTTAATAGAAATATGTACTGTTTTATGGGGAAAGGGGTTTTATGCCCTTTTTTAGTTTTATAAGATACACTATCTCAAAAAGAAAGGGCGTGAAAAAATGATTTCTCATTTTTTCACAGCCCCTTTTTAACGATATTGTGCAATATAAGCATCCATATAGGACATTCTTTGGGTTACATAGTTCTTGAATAAATCAAGATTGCTCAGTCCTTCGATGTGATATCCATCCGGCCAGCGTATGGTATCTCTTTGGAAGGAGCCTGAATGAAAAATATCACATTCGTATTGGCCGATAAGAGTTAGCAGGTGTTCGTCTGACCAATAACTTTCACGAAGCTCATCATAACGGGCAACCACCATTTCTTTCATATCCTTGTCATTTTGTGATAATAACAGATTAACAAGATTGGACTGCATAATAGTGTTGGTGTCTGCTGTAACGTTGTAGCTTTCATTACCAAATCCATTTCCCCATGTTCTATCCATGTCCCATGGCGTATATAGAATAATTTGTGAAGCACCATTATTAATGTATTTGCTGGTCAGGTATGTATTATACAGGATATTATTCTCATGTAAATTAGCGTTATCAACGCCTTGAATCATATTATAAAAAAGATATATGTCAATGCAATTTCCGATATCGACCATTTTTTGTAAAGAAGTATATTGGTCATTGGTATGGAGCATGGCGATGTAATAGTTTCTAAGTGTATCCCAAGATTCTTCTGTATTAACACCCATATCCTTGATGGTGTAGCCTGCAACAGTATCGACACCCCAAAGAGGTATATCTAATTCGGAAACGGTATAGTCTGATTTCTCGTACATATATTCACCGTTGGATAATTGAAGCTGTTGTGCGTCAATTGGATAGGCTATTGCATATATCCCCCAGTACTGTGCATTCAAAATCAATTCTACATATTTGTATTCCATTCCGTTTTGGATACCGCAAATATTGTTGAATCCACAGGATTCATTCCATAAATTAGTGCTAAATACATTTCTTACGCGTTCGTAATCAAGATAGGCCGGATATAGAATCCAGTCACCGTCTTTTCTCATGCCAAGCAGAGAGTTATTGGATTCTCTGCGGTTTTCGTCGATGGAATCATCATAAAGGGTAAACTTATAACCAGCTTTAGGATAGCCTTGTGTAACACCGCCTCGTAAATGAATATCGCCGATGGAAGTAGTGATACGTTGAGTAGCATCTGCACGATTATCAAATAATCGGAACTTCATTTCAGCAACATTACCTTGATAAGCAATCAGTTCGCCTTCGTATTCGATACTGATAAGCGGAAGTGTAGTGAATGCCAGATTCGCAAGCTGATAATGGGTATCGGTATAGATTACCATTTGAAATTCGGTTCCTGCAGAAATGATATCGTCTGTGATTTCTGAACCGATAATAGCTAGCTTAGTACCGGCTATGCTGCTGTCAAGGTCTATCATTGGGTTATAGGCACTGCTACTGTTCTCTATTAGTGAATAGAAGAGACGGTTGGCAGTCCTGTCGTATACTAGAGCATATTCGTCAAAAAAGATTTGCTGAAATAAAAACTCTTCTGACAGTGTTTTGTCTTTTATGAGTGTCTGGTACTCTTCATTTGTGATACATAAATCAGAATAACGTTCTATATTGCCGGCATTCAGATGCAGTGGCAGGATAAAAAGAGTAATGGCAGACAATAATACTACGAATACTTTTTTCATGTTCTTTCCCTCTATACGATATCTTCCATATCATATTCAATTAATGAAAAACGCTCTACGCATTCTTCCTTTTCTAAAGCGGAAGCCAGATTTTCGGGGCTTTTCATAGAGCATTCGATAACATAATCGACACCACTACCGGTATAGGTGCGTGTTTTTACTCTTGATGTTCTTACAAACTGTTTGATACAGTTCATCAGAGCGTTTTCGCTGTCGCATGTCTTAATGCGGATTACCATACAATAACTCTTCTTGCCAATCTTTACATAGCTGAACACAATTAGGAAAAGAGTTACGATTATGGAAGTTAGGACAGCAACCTCATATAATTGACATCCACAGATAATACCTGTGTGGATAGACCATAGCAGATAAACCATGTCTACAGGGTCCTTTACGGCGGTTCTGAAACGAATAATTGCAAGAGCACCGATAGTTCCTAAAGTAATTACGATATTAGATTGTAAACACAAAATAATCGTAGAGATAAAAAACGGTATAATGGCAATTGCAATATTAAAGGATTTATTAAAAAAACTTCTATGTGATACCAAGCGATAAATGATGTATTCATAGAGAGCCAGGCACAGAACTACAAAAAGCATAGAGAGTAAAGTCATAGTAGTAATTGCCTCTGTTGTGTAATGATTTGAAATGTTATCAAGTATTTGGTTAAATAATTCCATGGTGTTATCCTTTCAATCTTTTTAGTCCTATGTAATATTTTGAAAAAGAGGTTTGCTGTAGGGAATCAGCATAAACAACCTTTTTAACATAGCTTGGGAGAATTGCATCAAACTTGACTTCCAATATATGCCGTCGGTTTCCGATGATTGGAGTTGTCAAATAATCTCCGGTTAGAAAGTTTTCTGTTTCCTCTGAAGCGGAAATATTTCGGTCAAAAGTGATACGTATGTTGGTTACTTCCTCTATGTATGCAGTTCTTTCGTAGTCGATAATAACCACGGGCTTAAAGCCGCGCTTCCAGATATCGATGCAGAATTGCTTTAGTACCTTATTGTCAGTGTTCCAAAAGAGAGTATCCAGCCTGCCTTCTATGATATCGTTGTATTCCCGTTCTGTAATTGTGCAGGAGGATTTGTGACATCTTCCGAATTTCTTTTCTTTTCGTTCGAGTTTCATTTTCCCATTAAAATCATTGTAATAACGGATACGGTATTTATAACGTTCAGCAATACCTGTCTCTGTGTCATGAGCACAGGTATAGTGCGAATCATCGAAATATAAGCTGCGAATCCGATATTTACCTTCGGGTGAATGAGGGTCAGCAGCTAGTATACCTTTTGTACGTTCTTCTATATGTAATAATTCTTTGTCTGTACAACAATATTTCCATTCGTTTCTGTATTTCTTCATTGTTTAATTATGCAATCCTTTACATGGCATATAGTGAGTGTATTTATAATAATCTGGGTTACATAAAGCCTATACTACATATTTAGTATTTCAAAATCAATTCTTTTACTGCTTATTTCATAAAAATTAAAGAAAATTTAATAATTTAGTGTTCGGTGAGAAGAAGAAAAGAGGACATCCTGTGCGTTGAGGTGCAATTTGTTTGGCTTTCGCTGATTGGTTCGTATGTTAAAGCGCCCATGATAAGAAACCACTAATTGTTTAATTCTGTCCATTGATTCCCCCCTCTATTGATAAGAAAGGGACTTCTTGAAAGAGATTCTCTAATTTAGAGTCTATATCCAGTGCAAGTGTACATGTCAATGTTTTAGTAGGTAATTAGAAGAATCAGTTTTACTGATTTTACGGTGTATATATTGAATTAACAGTCCTAACAAAGATAATATATGAGCGGGGTGAAACTTTTGTGGATATACGTAAAAATGCTTTTAAAATATACAAAAATTGACTTGAAAATGGGGTGAAATCATGTATTTAAAGCTAAATTGTGGATATAGAGAAAAAGTGATGAGAAATACACAGGAAAACAAAAGATTTTTGTGTATAGGGGCAATATTTTTTTGTATATACACAATTAGTGATAAAAAAGGATTGCAAAACGTAGTTTTGAGAAAGAAATTGTGTACTGTAAGGTAAAAAAATTCTATATCCACAAAATTAGTAAGGGTTCGCAGATGACGTTAGCAAAGAGATGACGTTTGTGAGAAGGAGGGAGAAAACTGTGGTTTTAAGAGGATTGGGCAACATAAAGTAGATTCAACACAAAACAAAATGCGAATACGTTGACAAACCACATGAACGGGCATATAATGTGAATTAGAAATGTGGGATTGTGTGGTTTTAGAACTGCAGAAACCACAAGTTTGAAGATGATGAGGCAGAAAAACTCAAACGCGCGGTGTCGCAAAAGAGAGATATCGTGCGTTGATACATAGAGTATAGAAAACAAATGCAGAGGTAGTAAGGTAATGAAGAAGTATAACAGCTCAAGAATACCGAAAACTGAACGAATTACACGACTGGTAGAGCATCTGTATGCAAAGATGCCGGAGATTGAGTCAGCAAGAGCGATTTTGGTGACAGAGAGTTATAGGCAGACTGAGGGTGAGCCGCTTATTATCAGACGTGCGAAGGCATTTGCCCATATATTGAAGAATATTCCGATTATCATACGTGAGGATGAGTTGATTGTAGGTAGCTCTACCATAGCACCGAGAGGCTGTCAGACCTTCCCGGAGTTTTCTTTCGAGTGGCTGGAGCAGGAGTTTGAGACGGTGGCAACCAGAGAGGCGGACCCGTTTTATATTTCTGACAGAGCAAAGCACGAGATTAAGGATGCGAATCAGTACTGGAAGGGTAAGACCACCAGTGAGCTTGCTTTGTGCTACATGGCACCGGAGACTTTGAAGGCGATGGAGCATAACATCTTCACACCGGGTAATTATTTTTATAATGGTGTTGGTCATATCACTGTGCAATATGATAAGGTACTTGCGATTGGATATGAGGGTATTATTGCAGAGGCAAGGGAAGAGTTATCCAAGTGTCATGTGGGTGATGCAGATTATGCGACAAAGAGCCGTTTCTTAGAGGCAGTAATGATGAGCTGTGAAGCGGTGATTACATACGCAAAGCGTTATGCTGATTTGGCAGAGGAGATGGCAGGAAAGTGCAGTGATGTCACAAGAAAGGCAGAGCTTTTACAGATAGCGGCGAATTGCCGAAGAGTTCCTGCAAAGGGAGCAACAGGCTTCTATGAGGCTTGTCAGAGCTTTTGGTTTGTACAGCAGCTGATTCAGATGGAGTCTTCAGGTCATTCCATTTCACCGGGACGCTTTGACCAGTACATGTATCCTTATTATAGGAAGGATATTGATGAAGGAAAGATTACCAGAGAGCAGGCGCAGGAGCTTCTGGACTGTATCTGGGTTAAGTTAAATGATTTGAATAAATGCAGAGATGCGGAAAGTGCCAAGGGCTTTGCAGGTTATAGCTTATTCCAGAATCTCATTGTAGGCGGACAGAATGAATATGGGCAGGATGTGACAAATGACCTGTCATTTATGTGTATCGAGGCTTCAGCTCATGTATTCCTGCCGATGCCGTCGCTTTCCATCAGAGTATGGAATGGTTCACCACATGAGTTGTTAATTAGGGCGGCAGAGCTGACAAGGACCGGTATCGGACTTCCGGCTTATTATAATGACGAAGTGATTATTCCTTCATTGATGAGCAGAGGTTTGACTTTGGAAGAAGCCAGATGCTATGACATCATCGGTTGCGTAGAGCCTCAGATAGCAGGAAAGACTTTTGGCTGGCATGATGCAGCATTTTATAATATGTGTCGTCCGTTAGAGCTGGTATTCTCTAGTGGTATGGATTGTGGAGAACAGTTGGGACCAAAGACCAAGCCGGTGGAACAGATGACAAGTTATGAGGAGTTCTGTGAGGCGTATAAGACACAGATGGAGTATTTCATTGCACTGCTTGTCAATGCTGATAATGCAATCGACCAAGCGCATGCAGAGAGAATGCCTCTTCCGTATTTGGCAAGTATGGTAGATGATTGCTTGAAGAGAGGTAAGACCTGTGAGCAGGGCGGATGTGTCTATAATTTTACAGGACCGCAAGGCTTTGGCATTGCCAATGTGACAGATTCCCTATATGCCATAAAGAAGCTGGTATTCGAAGAGAAGAAGGTTTCTATGGCAGACCTTAAGAAAGCATTGATGTTTAATTTTGGTCAGGACGTAAGTCCACTTGTTGTTGCTCAGGTAGCAGGAAATGTGGCAAGAGAGATGACAGCAAAAGGCGTGCAGCCAAATGCAGATGCTGTAGCAAGAGCATCGCAGGAGATTATCAGGCAGTCTGTAACAGCAGATGATAAACGTAGATTTGACCAGATTTTGGAGATGATTGATGAGCTTCCGAAGTTTGGAAATGACATAGAAGAAGTGGATTTGCTGGCAAGAGAGACAGCATATTATTACACAAAGCCATTGCTGAAGTATCGCAATCCAAGAGGCGGACAGTTCCAAGCAGGATTATATCCGGTATCAGCAAATGTTCCGATGGGAGCACAGACAGGTGCAACACCGGATGGAAGATTAGCAGGTAGGCCGATTGCGGATGGTGTATCACCGTCAGCAGGTAAGGATGTAAATGGTCCGACCGCGGCAGCCAACTCTGTATCCATGTTAGACCACGGTATTGCGTCTAATGGTACTTTGTATAATCAGAAGTTCCATCCGTCAGCTTTGAGTGGTGAGGCAGGGCTTGAGAACTTTGTGAATCTGATTCGTAGCTATTTTGATAGAAAGGGAAGTCATGTGCAGTTCAATGTTGTATCAAGAGATACACTCCTTGATGCACAGAAGCACCCTGAGAATTATAAGCATCTGGTGGTTCGAGTAGCAGGCTATAGTGCCTTATTTACTACACTGTCAAAGAGCCTGCAGGATGACATCATCCGAAGAACAGAGCAGGGGTTCTAGCCTATGGAGAACGTATTACAGACAAAGGGACGTATCTTTGATATCCAACGGTATTCCATTCATGATGGCCCGGGGATACGAACCATCGTATTTTTAAAGGGCTGTGTACTTCGATGTAAGTGGTGTTGTAATCCCGAGTCGCAGGAATATGCGATACAGACCATGATGGTAGATGGTAAGTCCAAGACCATCGGACGTGATGTGACGGTGGAAGAGGTCATAGAAACTGTGGAGAAAGATAGAGGCTACTATCGAAGAAGTGGCGGCGGACTGACGCTATCAGGTGGTGAGAGTCTGTGCCAGCCTGAGTTTGCAAGGGCGCTTCTGCAAGCAGCAAAGAGCCGGGGGATTAACACAGCGATGGAGAGTATGGGATGTGCGACCTATGAGGTGATAGAAAGCATTCTTCCTTATCTTGATACCTATTTAATGGATATTAAGCATACGAATCCCGAGAAACATAGAGCATTTACAGGAAAGAGCAATGAGCTGATGTTAGAGAATGCAAGGCGCATCGCAGCATCAGGGATGACCCAACTGGTTATCAGAGTTCCTGTGATACCGACCTTTAATGATACTCCGGAGGAGATTGCGGCGATAGCACAGTTTGCGGATAAGCTCCCAGGTGTAGAGAAGATACATCTTCTTCCTTATCATAGATTAGGTCAGGATAAGTATGAGAGACTTGGCAGGACATATCAGATGGAGGGCATTCTTCCACCGGAGAATGAACACATGGAAATGCTGAAAAAGGTAGTGGAGAATACAACGAAGTTAACCTGTCAAATTGGAGGCTAATGTGAAAAAGCCATATACGGAAGCTTTTTCACATACAAGTTTGCAAGAATGCAAACTTGAGGAGGATACAAAATGAATAATACAATATTTAACGACGGTTTGGCGAGAATCGTTCAGGAATGTGTACCGGGGTGTCAGGTGACATTGGCGCATATTATTGCCAGTCCTGATAAGGTACTTTACCAGAAGCTTGGACTGGACCCGAAGATAGATTATGAGTAGGCGGCAATCGGTATTACCACGGTTACCCCTTCCGAGACTGCGATTATCATGGCAGATATTGCGATGAAGGCAAGCGGTATTAACTTAGGCTTTGTAGACAGATTCAGCGGTTCACTGATTTTCACCGGTTCTGTCAGCGAGGTACAGGCAGGTATGGAAGCCATACTTGACTATGTAAAGGAAAAATTAAATTACACTGTCTGCCAGATAACAAAGACATGAAAAAGTTGATTTTAATGGGGCGAAGCGAGGCTGGGAAGACGACGCTGACGCAGGCACTCAAGGGTGAGGAGATTCACTACTACAAGACACAGTATGTAACGAATTACGAGAGTGTGATTGATACGCCCGGTGAGTATGCACAGAGCAGACGACTTGGAAAGGCACTTGCCTTATATACCTATGAGGCAGATATCGTGGGAATCCTTGTGGCGGCAAATGAGCCTTACTGTATATTTCCCCCCAACGTTACCTGTCAGGCAAACAGAGAGTGTATAGGAATTGTAACAAAGATAGACCTGCCGGATGCCAACGTAGATTTAGCAGACAGATGGCTTGAGAATGCAGGCTGTACGAAAATCTTCCACGTCAATTCCATTAAAGGCGAGGGAGTGGCAGAGATACTTAACTATCTAAAGGAACCTTCAGATAGTTAAAGATAAATAAGTAAGAACAATAAGTTTTATATATTAAAGGAGGAACCATTTAATGATTAACGAAATGGAAATTAAGAAACAAATTTGTGAAATTGGTAAGAGAATTTACAACCGTAACATGGTAGCAGCGAATGACGGAAATATTTCCGTAAAGATTAGCGACAATGAATTCCTTTGCACACCAACAGGTGTATCTAAGGGCTTCATGACACCGGAGTACATTTGTAAGGTTGATAGAGATGGTAACGTAATTCAGGCAAACAAGGGCTTCAAGCCATCTTCTGAGATTAAGATGCATATGCGTGTTTACCAGAAGAGACCTGACGTAGGAGCTGTTGTACATGCACATCCTACATTTGCTACAGCATTTGCTATCGCAGGTATCCCGTTAACACAGCCAATCATGCCGGAGGCAGTTATCTCACTTGGCTGCGTACCTATCGCTGAGTACGGTACACCTTCTACAATGGAGATTCCTGATAATCTTGAGAAGTATCTTCCATACTTCGATGCAGTATTACTTGAGAACCATGGTGCATTATCATGGAGTACAGACCTTCTTGCTGCATACCACAAGATGGAGAGCTTAGAGTTCTATGCAGAGCTTTTATATAAGTCAAAGATGCTTGGCGGACCAAAGGAGTTCGATAAGGAGAACATCAAGAAGCTTTACGAGATTCGTCGTAAGTTCGGTATGCCGGGTAAGCATCCTGCAAATGTTTGCTTAAATAAGGGCGAGGATAACTGCCATAACTGTGGCGGAAGCTGTGCAGATTACTCAAATATGCCGGGATATGAGTACAACTTCGGATGTGACTGCAATAGCACAAGCAGTAACAACAGCAATATTGATGAAGCAGCAATTGCTGAAATCGTTAAGAGAGTCATCTCTCAAATGAAATAGTATGGTATAAGCTAAAGGAAGTGATAACGTGGAAATGACAGAAAGCCAGATTAAAAGTATCGTCGGCGAGGTAATGGCAAAGATGCAGCTGAACAACAGTGTTTCGGGTATGCATGGTGTCTACGCTGATATGAATACGGCAATCGAGAAGGCTAAGGAAGCACAAAAAGTGGTACGTATGATGTCAATGGACCAGCGTGAGAAGATTATTTCCAGAATACGTATTAAGATAAAAGAGAATGCCGAAACTTTTGCCCGTATGGGTGTCAATGAGACAGGCATGGGAAATGTCGGAGACAAGATATTAAAGCATCTTCTGGTTGCGGAGAAGACTCCGGGAACAGAAGATATTAAGACAACAGCATGGTCAGGAGACAGAGGATTAACTCTTGTAGAGATGGGACCATTTGGTGTAATCGGAGCGATTACACCATGTACAAACCCAAGTGAGACAGTTCTTTGTAACACCATGGGAATGCTTGCAGGTGGTAATACAGTCGTATTTAATCCACATCCACAGGCAATCAAGACTTCCATCTTTGCGGTTAATCTGTTAAATGAGGCATCTTTGGAAGCAGGTGGTCCTGACAATATCGCATGTACTGTTGAGAAGCCAACCTTAGATTCCAGTGCGATTATGATGAAGCATAAGGATATTCCGCTGTTGGTAGCAACTGGAGGACCTGGTGTAGTAACAGCAGTACTTTCCAGTGGAAAGCGTGGTATCGGTGCAGGAGCAGGTAATCCACCTGCACTTGTAGATGAGACAGCAGATATCAGAAAGGCAGCACAGGACATCGTAAATGGCTGTACCTTTGATAATAATCTTCCATGTATTGCGGAGAAGGAAGTTGTAGCAGTGGATGCAATTTGCGATGAACTGATGAAGTACATGATAGAGGAGCAGGGCTGCTACTTAGCATCAAAGGAAGTACAGGATAAGTTAGTAAAGACAGTTCTGACAGAGAAGGGTGCCTTGAATCGTAAGTGTGTAGGTAGAAGTGCAAAGGCTTTACTTAGCATGGTAGGTGTAGAGGTTCCGGATAATATCCGTTGTATTATCTTTGAAGGACCAAAGGAGCATCCGTTAATTGCAGAAGAGTTAATGATGCCGATTCTTGGAATTGTTAGAGCCAAGGATTTTGCAGATGCGTTAGAAAAAGCAATATGGCTTGAGCATGGCAACCGCCACTCAGCACATATTCATTCCAAGAATGTAGATAGAATTACAGAATATGCAAGAGCATTAGATACAGCAATCGTTGTAAAGAACGGTCCGTCTTATGCGGCATTAGGCTTTGGAGGAGAGGGATTCCCAACCTTCACCATTGCAAGCCGTACAGGCGAGGGACTGACAAGCGCAGCAACCTTTACAAAGAGAAGACGCTGTACGATGTCGGATTCGTTATGTATTCGATAAGTAATAAAGGAGGATGAACAATGGAGATGACAAATTCTCAGGTAGAAGCCATTGTAAAGCAGGTCTTGAATCAGCTTTCAGGAACAACTGCTACAGCTTCTACAGGAAGCAGGGAAATCCCTAAGACAGCTCGTGTTGCGATGCTGACATCTCTTGAGAATATCGAAATTAAGGAATATCCAATGCCACAGGTTGGCGATGATGATATCCTTGTTAAGGTAGAGGGATGTGGTATTTGTGGTACAGATGCACATGAATATAAGAGAGACCCATTTGGATTGATTCCGGTTGCGTTAGGACATGAGGGTACCGGTGAAATCGTAAAGATGGGTAAGAATGTAAAGTTAGACAGCGCAGGTAAAGAGGTTAAGGTTGGAGACAAGGTTGTAACCTGTATGATTTTCAAGGACAATCCTGATATCACAATGTTCGACTTGAATAAGCAGAATGTTGGCGGCGCTGATGTATACGGACTTCTTCCGGATGACGAGGTTCATTTAAACGGATGGTTTGCAGATTATATCTTAATCCGTAAGGGTTCAACATTCTTCAATGTAAGTGATTTGGACCTTGATTCAAGAATCTTAATCGAGCCTTGCGCAGTACTGATTCATGCAGTAGAACGTGCAAAGACAACAGGCATTTTAAGATTCAACAGTCGTGTTGTTGTACAGGGCTGCGGACCAATCGGCTTGATTTGTATCGCAATTCTAAAGACGATGGGTATCTGCAATATCATCGCAGTAGACGGTAATGCAGGAAGACTTGAGTTTGCTAAGAAGCTTGGTGCAACAGGTACAGTGAACTTTAAGGATTATAATGGAGCAGAGGCAATGGCTGAGGGTGTAGCAGCACAGTTTGACGGACATCTTGCAGATTTCGCATTCCAGTGTACAGGTTCACCGGCAGGTCATTCAAATATTTACAAGTTCATCCGCAATGGCGGCGGACTTTGTGAGTTAGGCTTCTTTATCAATGGTGGAGATGCAACAATTAACCCACACTTTGACATTTGTGCAAAGGAAATCACAACAGTTGGAAGCTGGGTATACACACTTAGAGATTATGCAACAACCTTTGATTTCTTAAAGAGTGCAAAGGCTATCGGACTTCCGATGAGTGAGTTGATTACAGATAAGTATCCGTTAAGTCAGATTAATGAGGCAT
>JAZNMO010000166.1:0-25120 GCA_045579665.1 Lachnospiraceae bacterium | reverse complement strand
CTCTTTTACTAACACGAGAAATGTTATTACCAGATGAATAGTTCCATCCTTCTGCTTCTAAAAAGCCAATGAAGGCATATTCATATTCTGATTCACAGTAACGACCATTATATTGTTTTAATTTAGCCATGGACTACGCCTCCTTTGTTTTTCTTGCCTCCTCACTTGAACCTTTAATAAGAATTGGGCAAATATCTTTTATCTGTGATTTAAGTTTCTCGTTAATATCTCTACGCACATTGTACGCATCATATATTTCTATAATAGCTTTCTGTACAGTTATGTCAGGAACGGGAATTTCTATTTCATAAAAACGATCCATATCTAGATTTGTTCTAATACTTGCATCACTCATAAACCAACCAAGGCGATCTACTTCTTTACGAGAAAACCACATCATTACATACTCAGCAAGAACCGTATCATCCTTAATTTCTAATACGGTGTATGCTGGTGAAATAATAATCGGTTCATCCTTATCAAATAAAGCTATGCGAATACATTCATCTCTACCAGTCTGCATCCCAGAAAAGGCAAACTGTCCTTTTTTTACTATTTTATATTTTGATAAATTCACATCATAAGTATTCGCAACAGATGGCATAAACTGCTTTGCTATATTAATTCCTTGGACATCGGCAATTGAGCCCGCAAGATTTCGACAATCTACTTCTCTAAGAATTGCACCTACTGGTTTCTTTTTTGCTTTATGCTTGCATTCATCAATTAGCACTTCAAAAGTAAGTTTCAAATCCTCTAAGCCACATTCATAACTCTTCTGATTTTCAAGCATAGCATTATAGATGTCTACATATTTTTGCTGAATTTGAAATGACGGTATATTTAATTCAATTGACGTTATGTCTTCCCAGTTATAGAACTCGGTGGAACTTCCCCATGAATTAGTAATTACAAAGCGATCAAATTCTGGACGATTAAAATACATATATAACCATCTAGGATTCAAAATATCTTTACCATCCTCACTAATCTTAAAGACCACATAATCTTCTGTACAAATGATAGGATTATTATCATCATTATAAGCAATACTAAATTTTGAACCATTTCTAGAAGTTCTGTGATTAAAAACAAACTCACCTGGATAAACTATTTGAAACTTGCTTAGGTCTCGTCCATTTAAATCTGCTTTTGTTGACATTAATTGCTTCAAGTTATTTACGCCACGCACATCATCAATGCCATAACCTAAATCCGTATTTCTGTTACTACATAATTCTAAAAGTTGTCCGAGTTTAAACTTAGTTAATTCCATATCCAATCCCCCTAAATGCATCTTCCAGCATCTGCTGAGATCTCTTCTCTTGTTTCATAATTTCTTTCATTTCATCTCGAATACGAGCCATTTCTTTCTCATAATCAATCTCTAAATCATGGTCAATAAACTCAATATATTTACTTGGTGTAAGAGTCCAGCCCTTACTTTCAATTTCATCAATACTCACACTACGATAAAGTTCAGGAACTTCGTATTTCTTGCCATCAGTACTTTCGCATTGCCATGTGTGATAAATCTCCGCAGCTTTCTCAATTTGCTCAGTATCAAGACGAACCTTTTTTTTACTCTCACCTTTTACTGTGTTTTCTATCCAAGTACGTAAATCCATGAAAAGAATTTCATTCTCACGATTACGCAGTTTTCGTCCATGATAATTGCCACCCTTCTTATTCTGATTCAAAATCCAAAGGGTAACACTGATATCTGTAGTAATGAACAATTCTCTTGGAAGTACGATAATAGCCTCAACTTTATCATTCTTAATAAGTCTCTTACGTATTTCCAATGTATCGCTATCATTTAATGCACCATTCGCAAGAAGAAATCCAGCAACACCTGTAGTCTGCTTCAAATGTGAAAGCATATGCAATATCCAAGCATAGTTTGCATTACTTTCAGGTGGTGTTACATAATCTGCCCAACGAGCATCATTTTTAAGATTTTCATCATACCATCCCTTAAGATTGAATGGTGGATTCGCCATAATGTAATCAAAAAACAATCCTTTGTGTAAATCATGCGTAAATGAAGAATCACTCTCACCACCAAGATTATGACTAATTCCTCTTAAGGCTAAATTCATTTTTGCAAGACGGTATGTAGCAGGTTCCTTTTCCTGACCATAGATATTGATACCATTCAAGTTACCTTGCTTTGATTTTACAAGTTCAGCACTCTGAATAAACATACCACCGGAACCGCAGGCTGGATCATAAAGTGTTCCTTCATAAGGTTCAATCATTGATGCAATAAGCTGTACCACATCGTGTGGTGTATAGAATTCACCTTCTTCTTTTGTGGCATTTACAGCAAACTCTTTAAGGAAATATTCGTATACACGACCAATAAGGTCTTTTTCCTCTCCAAATGCTTTGTGGCTGATTTTGTTTACTTCATCTACAATTTTCTTAATATCATTCGGTGCAAGATTGCGTGCAGTAAATGTTCCTTTGATAAAGCACCCTTTTAATTGTGGATCTTCTTCCTCAAGTCTTTGCAATGCTGTATCAAGTGCAACATTAAGCCCCGGCGCAGGTGTATTTATGATAGTTGACCATCTTGCTTCAGGTGGCAAGTTGTATGTACCATCCGCAAAAGTTGCATCATCAAAAAATGCTGCTCTTATATTTTCATCTTCTGGATCAAGTCCCTGTTCAATTAATGTTTGGCAAAGTTTCTCAACTCCATCTTCGTACTTTTCACCTATGAAACGCAAAAACACAAGTGTAAGCATCATATCTCTTTTTTCAAAAAAAGAACCTGAATTTCGTGCCGCACGCAAATGATCTCTACAGTTAAACAATATCGTATCTATATTCAAAGCTTTTTCTTCTTTTTTCTTTGCCATTGCTAATAATTCCTTTCCGTTCACATGATTATCCAATTATCATCTTCTCAAAAATGCAGTCCCAAAATCAGGGCTTTATATACTTCCCGGACTTAATTCTTTTATCAACCGGTTTTTCCGCATCTTTCGGTATCGCCCATGAGTGTCCAAATTTCATTACTCCTGGCACCATTCCTTCATTGCATATGGTCTGCACTCTTCTCACTGAAAGATTCCATTTTTCTGATGCTTCTTTGATTGTCATAAACTCCATATCTATCCACTCCATAGAATCTTATAAAACCATAGTTTACATAATGATATTATAAGCGTCAATACGCCGACTATCAACAAAATTCTACATACATTTCTGCAGACAAAACCACATAAAAATACCTCTCAGCAAACGGTCCGAAACCTCACCAAAAGGTATTTTTAGCACACTGTTCCATTTTTTCTAAATATATTCCTCTTTCACTCTATATATATTTTTTTCGAATCAATTAAGCCAACACGTCATATCTTTTGAATTCCCTATTTTGGATAGGAGTTCTGTAATAGATATTTCTAATATATTATCTGTACGTCTTACCTCATTACCTTTTTCCCTAAAATCATAGTGAATTTCTACTGCTTGAATAATATCGCTTCCATCGTCTTTAATGATTTGATACTCATTATCTTCATACAAAAAAATCCGATTAATATACAAACGTTTTCGATATGGTCGCTGCTTGGTTTCTGTCAGTTTCAAATCAAAATCACGCAATACATGACCTGTAAACAAACGCTGTAAAGGACTGACTTTTCTTGATACACCGTACATTCCCACCGTTCTGCTTACTATTTGCTCCTTTCTTTGCGAAATATCTTCCACCGCATAGTCTTCTGTTTCAAGCAAATAACTTTCTGTTTGTATTCCCAGCAAATACCCTTGATTCTTTTTATTCTCATCATACTTTTCTCTAATTAATTCATAATCTCTCTTATCATACAAAGATTTATTCAATTCTAACGACTTTATAGCTTCATCAAACGAATTTAAACTCATTTTCTGTCCCCATATTGATGAATAATAATATTTCATACTACCATCTAAGGGATTTACAGCTATATGATGATAAAAATCTATATCAACGACAAGCCCATGTATGTTTCCATAAAATCCTAATTCTTTGAGTTCTTTAGAAATCTCTTCTTGTAGCATTCTCAATGGAAGTAATAACTCTAGGTATCTTGCTACAACAATATCAAAATTCTCACAAATCCATCCAATGTCAGTAGAACCAGTTATTCTTTTTGTCATTCCACCATTTACTATCGAAATTCCCTTGGCTGAAAGGATAAAAAAACCATAATACCCTCTCCTTTTTACTACAAAAAAGTCAGCGTCTCCATTTTCACATCTTTTGTACAAAAGCTTTCCTTCACCTATAGGCTCTCCTAAATAGCGATAAAACTGTAAATACTCTTCTACAGTTGTTTTATACAATCCATCATTTAATGCACCATATGGATTAATCATAAAACCTGCTATTGCTTTCTTAAAAACTATGTTGCTATCTTCGTAACCTATTTGATTATCAGCATACAAAACTTTATCTGCTGTCTTCACATATTCCTTTCGATGATTATGTCCTGTGAAATAAATTGTCTCTCTGTCATACACATTGTTAAGACATGCCGAAACCGGATAATGGGAAGCACATAAAAAACATAAACCCTTTTCTTTTGCATATTCCAATGCTTCTCTATATCCGTTCTCAAATAAAGTAGTTTCTTTTATTTCATCTTCCCTCGAAAAATTAGGGCAACAAACAACCTTCTTTGCATTCCACACTTCATCATACTTCGCAAACCCAGTTCCTCCATAAAGCAAATATTTATCATTTTCCACATATTCATTTTGCAACAATGTGATTCCCAACTTAGATAACTCGCTTCTATAAAAATCCACACAAGTTTGAATATCCGAAAATTCTATATATTCATGGTTACCTAGCACAAAATACACATCCTTCAACAATATATGCTTATAAACATTTAATGATATTTCTTCTATTGGTTTTAAAAATTCTCTTTCCAATTCTTCAATTTCTAGTTGTTCTTCTTCTAGAGTTCTTTCATGCTCAGCAATTTTATATTCATATCTCTTAAGCATTTTAATTTGGCTCACTATATCAAGAATTTGCACTTCTACTTGTTCTGAAACATCATATCTCTTAAAACCATTTGTATTCTTAAAATTTTCATACGCTGTTTCAAATGCTACATCTGGATAATATCTTGCTTTGTATTTCTCAAATACAGTAAAATCAAACAAACTCTTTAATTCTTCTTTTCTCCTTTCAATGTACTTAGCAAGATTATCCCTACATTTCACATGCTTTGATACAGAACAAAGTGACATTTTTTTTAAACGTTTCAACTTGTTCTTAAAACGTTTGAAATTTTCATAATCACAACATCTCTTATATTGCACGAAAAACATCATTGCTATATCTGGATTCGATGAAACATCTCCAGCAAAAATGACAATATCCGCCTTCCCATTTGATTCATATAATTTAGCAGATATATCTCGAACCATTCTTTTCGCATTGTTATCAAAATACTTTAAATGGTGCTTCAAATGAATATCTGAAATATAAACAATTTTTAAAGGAGTACACCTCTTGCCTACCGCATAATACATAAGCGGAGTACTCAACTCTTCCGCCTTGGCAAGTTGGCTCTCCAAAACTTGAATCCCATTCTTGTTTGATTCAAAATTATACAGACTTTTTTTCATATTCGAATCCATTGTCATATGTTCCTCACTTCCTTTTCGTTACCTATAGTCATGAGTTTTTTCCAATATCTATAAATAGCATATTGCTAAATATTAAATATTACAACTATTTTCATTGAATATTCCATTACCCTATTCAATATATTCCCAAGTAATCTGTATATTTCGGCGCACTTCCTCTACCCTCTCGCGCACTTTCCTCAACAAAAAATACCTTTCAGCGAACAGTCCTTAAACCTCGCCAAAAGGTATTTATTTTTAACACCCTATTCTATTTTCTGGTTACATGCACATAATTTTCAGCAAATTTTTATCGATATGTTTCTTACAAAAGAGCCCTTAACCCCGCTTAAACTGGGCATTTCTTAGAGAGTAAACAAACGGTTTCAACATGCCCCGTACACGGGAACTGGTCCACTGCCGTAACTCTCTCCATCCTATACCCCTGCTCAATCAGCACCTCCAAGTCTCTTGCAAGACTGGTTGGCTTACAACTAATGTACACGATTCTGTCTACACCGTAGTCAATAATCTTCTGCAATGCTTTTGGATGAATGCCGTCTCTTGGAGGGTCAAGCACGATAAAGTCCGGCTTCTCCTTGATGTCATCAATTACCTTAAGTACATCGCCCGCGATAAACTCACAGTTGGTAAGCCCATTGAGCTTTGCATTCACCTTCGCTGCCTCTACGGCCTCCTCTATAATCTCCACACCGATAACTCTTCCTGCAACCGGTGCAAGAAGCTGCGCAATCGTACCTGTTCCGCTATATAAATCAAAGACCGTCTTGTCCTTCTTGCCTTCACCGGAGATATCACCAAGATACTCTCTTGCTGTCTCGTAGAGTACCTCTGCTCCCAGTGTATTGGTCTGGAAGAAGGAGAACTGTGAAATCTTAAACTTTAAGCCCAGAAGCTCCTCGTAGAAATAGTCCTGACCATAGAGAAGCACTGTTTCATCACTCTGCACCACGTCAGCCACAGAGTCATTCTTCGTATGAAGAATACCGGCAATCTTGCCATCCAGTTCCAAGGAAGTCAGCTTATCTACAAGTGGCTGCAAATCATGCTCCTCCTGTGTGGTGGTAATCAACGCAATCAGAATCTCTCCTGTTCTCTGTGCCTTTCTCACCAGTAAATGACGCAGATATCCCTCGTGACGTATTCTATGGAAGAAAGTAGCATTCTGCTCTGTAAAATAATCCAGTACACAGCCAAGGATTCTTCTATAGTCCGCATCAATAATCTGACACTCTCTTACGGGTACGATATCATAAAAGCTTCCCCTCTTATGCATACCAAGTGCCAGCGGTCCATCCTTATACTCGTCACCAAAGGAGAACTCCATCTTATTACGGTACTCCTTCTGTACAGGACTTCCCTTAATTCCTTCAAATATCTTATCTATATAAGTATCAAGCTCTCCTTCGATACCCTCTAACTCCATCTGCTGTGCAAAAGCAGGTGTCAGTAATCTTCTAACCTGAGTCTTCTTTAGGGCAAGCTGCTCCTCATAAGGAAGATTCTGATAGCTACAGCCGCCACACTCTTCAAAGTGCGGACATGCGCTCTCTATCTCGCAAGGTGCCTTCTCCAAAACCTCTAATAAGCGTCCTTCTGCTTTTCCTTTTCTCTTCTTACTTACCATGAAAGATATCTTCTGTCCCGGAAGGGCATTCTTCACCACGGCCACTTCTTCCTCGCATCTGACAATTCCCTTATTCGGAAAATCCATACGCTCTACATATCCTTCATATACTTGTCCTTTTTTCATAATTGTATTGCCTCCACATATTTCTCTTGCGCCTAAGCTTTTATGCGATAACAAAGTGTTGCCGCTACTTTTCGAGCACTTTCCTATACCATAAAAAGGGGTGCTTTCAAAAGCACCCCTTCCAAATCTTGATTATACCGTATCGATATCCTCGTCCTCTTCATCATCAAAGAAGTCATCCTCGAAATCATCTTCAAAGTCATCATCAAAGTCGTCCAAATAATCAGGAGTCATATAACGATATACTGCATATGCAATCGCTGCGATAGCTGTAACCGCACCAATAATTGCTAAAACCCATAACAAAACATTGGATTTCTTCTCTTCCTTTTCTTCTTTCTTCTGTAAATAATCTAAAACATCTTCCCATTTCTTCATAATGGCGTTCCCCCTGTTCTTCATTTATTATATTTGAGGCGAAAATCCAAGGTTGAAATTCTCATGCCTCTTGTTACGTCTACGATTAAAAACAATGTGACTACTAATATAATAACACTATTTTCAAATCT
Organism: Lachnospiraceae bacterium; assembly: GCA_045579665.1. GTDB lineage: Bacteria > Bacillota > Clostridia > Lachnospirales > Lachnospiraceae > COE1. The sequence goes on along the minus strand of JAZNMO010000166.1, from coordinate 17,200 downwards.
TTACTACTACTTTGTGTTGAAATGTCAGATTTTTATTAATTTCGCAAACGCCGCATACATTATCTTATTCCCTGCACCATCAAATGCTACAGTTACCTTATAATCCTTAGGCTCCTGCTCAATCCTTAAGACTGTACCTGCACCATATTTAATATGATTCACTCTATCGCCAACACCATATCCAAGGCCGCCCGAAGTGCTTGGCATACCTTTGCTGATGCCGTCTAAAGATTTTGCAATATATGGCTTGTTCGCAGAAGGTGTCTCCTTCTTCTTCACAACAGCCTTTGGCCTTGCTGACACAATCGATGACATATCTCTTACAGGACTTGCAGCAGCCTGCACTCTCGTCACCGGCTTAGCAGCTGAAGCCGCCTCCCAATTACTCTTAGGCTTATCAAATACTGTATCACTCATCTGGGTGCTCTGATATGCTGTCCAATTATTCACACCCGTTGTCGCCTGACGTGCTCCCACACCGTTTGTGTATGTAGCACCAAAAGGCTTCGTCTTAAACAACGCTCTTTCATGGGAATCCGAATCATACGCATCATAATCCTGACGCTTCACACTTGGAACCTTATTATCCAGAAGCTCCTGTGGAATCTCCTTCACAAATCGGCTGATTGGGTTATACTGTGTCTCACCACGAAGCATACGGGCTTTCGCATAGGTAATCGTCAAATCATCCTTCGCACGTGTAATACCTACATATGCAAGGCGTCTCTCCTCCTCAATATCAGAAGGGTCGTCTGAGGTAATCGTCATATAGCTTGGGAACAAGCCATCCTCCATGCCCGATAAATAAACCTGTGAAAACTCCAAGCCCTTAGCACTATGTAAGGTCATGAGCAGTACAATATTATCATCTCCATTGACATTATCAATATCCGCAACCAAAGCTACCTCTTCTAAGAATCCTGATAAAGTAGCTTCCTCTCCAAGCTCCTCCCGCTCCTGCTCGAAACTAACAATCTTGGTAATCAATTCGTCAATGTTCATCAGACGGTCATCTGCATCCTCGTCTTCAGACTCCTCTAACTCCTTTGTATAACCTGTAGTATCCAATACATCCGTAATCAAGTCCTCAAGACTACCAAACTGTGCCTTGGTACGGAACATACGAATCATGGTCACAAATTCCTTGAGCTTATCAGCCGCCTTACCAATGCCCGGCACCTCGTCCACACGTACAAGTCCTTCGAAAAAGCTTATCCCCAGACTATCTGCATATTCCTGCACTTTATTCACACTGGCTGCACCAATACCACGCTTTGGAACATTAATAATACGCTTAACCGCCAAATCATCCTTACCATTATCTATCGTCTTAAGATATGCCAGCACGTCCTTAATCTCTCTACGAGAATAAAAGTTCACACCTCCAACAACCTTATACGGAATATTCTCTGCCACAAATCGCTCTTCTAACATACGTGACTGTGCGTTTGTTCGATACAATACTGCGCACTCACCATAATCGCTGTCTGCCTGACGCTTCTTACGCTTAATATCACTTGCAATAAACTCAGCCTCTTCAAAAGCATTATCAAAAGGTCTAAAGTGAATACGGCTTCCCTCACCCTTATCCGTCCAAAGAGCCTTATCCTTACGGGCGGTATTATGACGAATGACGGCATTGGCCGCATCCAGTACATTCTGTGTAGAACGGTAATTCTGCTCTAGCTTAATCACCGTTGCATCCGGATAATTCTTCTCAAAATCAAGTATATTACGGATATTCGCTCCTCTAAACTTATAAATCGACTGGTCATCATCACCCACTACACATAAATTACGATTCTTCGATGCCAGTAAACGAATCAACTCAAACTGTGCAGTATTGGTATCCTGATACTCGTCCACCATAATATACTGAAATCTGTTCTGATAATTCTCCAACACATCCGGGCAGCTCTTAAACAGCTCCACCGTCTTCACAATAAGGTCATCAAAATCCAGTGCATTATTACGCTTCAAAGCTGCCTGATACTCCTTATAAGCATCTGCAAGCTTTCTCTTGGTAAAATCCCCCATCACAGACATCTCATAGTCAAGCGGAGATACCAGTTCATCCTTTGCCGATGAAATCGCACCAAGAATCGTCTTCTCCTTCAGACGCTTGGTATCAATCTCCAGCTTCTTACAGACATCCTTCATCACAGTCTTCTGGTCATCTGTATCATAAATCGTAAAATTCGTATCAAAGCCAATTCTATCTATATGTCTCCTTAATATCCTTACACAGGTAGAATGAAAAGTGGAAACCCATATACTCTCCGAACCAAAGCCCACAATATCATCCACACGCTCACGCATCTCACCTGCTGCCTTATTCGTAAAGGTAATCGCCAAAATATTCCACGGATTCACCCCTGCATTCTCAATCAGATACGCAATACGTCTCGTCAAAACACTTGTCTTACCTGAACCTGCACCTGCAAGAATCAAAACCGGTCCATTGGTCGTAAATACACCCTTCTTCTGTTGTTCATTTAATCTATCATATATACTCATGCCAGCTTCCTTTCCGAAGACCATTGCTCAATATTACATTCACACTCAACTGTCATATCGCAATATCTGAATTTTACTCCTATGTAGTATATCACATTCACATAATATAAGAAACCCTACTTTTCACTTTTTTCGAAAATATGTTTGCATATGCTTTGTAACCTTTTTTTCTCTACTACATACCATACAATTAACAACATTAACTATGGAAGATTATGTTATGAAGAAAAAAATAACCGCTCTACTCACGATTATACTCTCGATTCTTACCTGCCTTACAGGCTGCAGCAATGAAAGCATCAATCCAAATCTTGAAAAAATCACCTTAAACGAAGTAGCTCACTCCATCTTCTATGCTCCAATGTATGTCGCAATCGAGAACGGCTACTTTGAAGAAGAAGGCATCAGTATTGATTTGGTAACAGGCTTTGGTGCAGACAAAACCATGACTGCATTACTCTCAGGCGAAGCCGACATCGGCTTTATGGGCTCAGAAGCTTCTATCTACACCTATATTCAGGGAGCCTCTGACTATGCTGTTAACTTTGCCCAGCTCACCCAAAGAGCCGGCAACTTTCTCGTCAGCCGTGAACCAATCGAAGATTTTAACTGGAGCATGCTCAAAGGAAAATATGTCCTTGGAGGACGAAAAAGCGGTATGCCACAGATGGTCTTTGACTACATTCTTAAGAAAAATAGCATCAACCCTGATACAGACCTTACCATTGACACAAGTATTGACTTCGGCTCTACTGCTGCAGCCTTTAGCGGTGCTAAGGAAGGGGAAGCCGGATACGCTGACTTTACCGTAGAATTTGAGCCACACGCTACTGCCTTGGAAGCTCAAGGCGAAGGCTACATCGTTGCCTCTCTCGGAACTGATTCCGGTTACGTTCCATACACCGCCTTCTGCGCAAGAAAGAGCTATATCGAAAATAATGCAGACACTCTCCAGCGATTTACAAATGCCTTACAAAAAGGTCAGGAATATGTCCTTTCTCATTCTCCCGAAGAAATTGCCAAGGTAATTCAACCTCAATTTAAAGACACTGAGCTTGCTACCATCACCACAATTGTATCCAGATATTATTCTCAGGACACATGGAAGGGTGATTTGATTTTCAACCAGGATAGCTTTGAACTACTGGAAAATATTCTAATGGAAGCAGGTGAACTGGCAGAATATGTACCTTACGAGGACTTAGTAAATACTACCTTTGCCACCAATGCTTCTACACAATAAACGCATCAAAAAAGCTACTGCTTAACTTTTCAAGCAGTAGCTTTCCTATGTATCTTATTCTACAACCGCAACCTCTTCAGTCTCCTCCATATCTACTACATGCAGAGTCATTTCCTCCTCTACAATACGTCCATAGATATCAATACCTGTTACCCATACTCTGTATGAGCCTTCCATATCAAGATTATATCTGCCATTCATATAGATAGTATAATCTGCAGGATTAAACGGTAATCCCTCCTTAGACTGCATTCCTACGATATCCTGAAGCTCATCAATCGTAGAACCAAGGGGCATAACAAACTCTCCTGCCTCATTTGTCTCTCTCAGATATAACTCCGGCTTAATGATAAGCCAAGGATTCAGAGGATTGTCATCTGTCGGATCCCATCCCTTAAAAAGACTCTGCTCTGATATCTGGACCTGTACCGGCTTACCAAGTGGTCCCGGATTATCCACATCGTCATATACCATGACTGCCGTTCCCTGTGGGCAATTCTCATACAACCACTTTACATCTGATACTGCAAGTCTGACACAGCCTAGAGATGCAGAGCTTCCTAATAAATTAAACTGATCCCACTCTAAATCAGAAGCATCCTTCGTATAATATGGTACAGAATGAAATAAAATCGGACCATTGAATCGAATCGCATACTGCGCATAGGTTCCATCAACCATCAGACGCCAATCATAATAATTACTCGTTTTGTAAAGCCCTAGCGGTGTATACTCCAGCTCTGCTCCGCACGAACAAGCAAAAGAACGTATCGGAATCGTATAGTATCCCATCTGGTCCTTTGTATAAACGGTCACGCAATTAGCCGCTCTGTTTACCGCAATCATATATAAGGCAGGATCTGCCTGTACCTCTTCTGCTGCAACTTCTGTCAACGCCTCAGCCGCTTTGACTTCCTCCTGTACAACAACAGTCTCTGCCTGCACCTCAAGTGTACAAAGAGAGGCTAACATCATCCCTAATGCAAGTGCAAGGCCACCAAGTGTCCTTCTGCAACTCTTCATATATTTAAACTTCATATATAATCTCCATTCTAAAAACAATGCCCCTTTGGCACAATACCACTGTTACTAAAAAAACCAAATGTCACCATGGGTGCCGCTTGGTTTTCCTCGTAAAGTATATCATAATTTTCTGAATACTGCAATCATTATCATTTTTTATCCGGCTTTGCGTCTGGAGTTTTGTCATGAATTTCATCAACCAGCTTCTCAATCAGCATCTTCTTCATATAAACGTCAAAACTCAAAAAACAAATGAAAGAGAACAACTTCAAAAAGTCCCTATACTCCTCCGGTGCTTCTTCAAAGGTTCCCATCGACTGCTGATACTTATCTACAACATCCTTCTTTAGAGACTCAATCTGCTCCTTCTCCAGCGCAAATACTTCTTTATAGATTGCTTCTATATTAAAATCATCCTCTGTATTGAAGAAATGTGATGTAATCGGCTGTAATACCGTCTGGATATCACTAATAGACAAGATTCCCTTGTAGTAATATATGAAAATCAATACCAGGATATGCTCCTTGGAATACTTCTTCTTAACAGGAGGAGGAAGCAAATCATTCTTCGCATAATTATTAATCATCGTTTTCGTCATAACCTTATCCTCATCCGGATAACGGGTCGACTTACGAAGCTTTTTATCCATAAAGGTTGTTACCTGATCCATATATAAATCAATATTCGGAATGTCTGCAGGCTTCACATAATCAATTCTGTCGAAGCTTTCCATTATGCTGTTTAATAAATCATTGGTGTCTATATGCATATCTCAACCTCTTCTTTCTTCCCTTTCAATTCACATTATATAGTATTCAAAACTACATATCAAGCGAAAAAAGCATCTTCTGTTTTCTACGGTTTTCATTTACTTTTTTTTCAATCTATGTTACAATATTTCAAACGTTAAAACTTTACAGTAGTAAAGCTATTCGGTTATTGTTTTAATACTATTTCATACTTCGGAGGGTTAACTAATGAATAAAAAAATCAAGACAGCTGCGGTTGATTACCTTTTTGATGCCATCCTTTGTTTAGAGAATAAGGAAGAATGCTATAACTTTTTTGAAGATTTATGTACAGTAAATGAGCTGTTATCTTTATCGCAGCGTTTTGAGGTTGCAACTATGCTGCGTGAGCATAAGACATATTTGGAAATTGCAGAGAAGACAGGTGCTTCTACCGCAACCATCAGTCGTGTCAACCGTTCCCTTAATTACGGTAGCGACGGATACGAACTTATCTTTGAAAGACTTACCAAGAAAGAAGAAGCATAATACAAAAGAGCTATCTCTCACTGAGGTAGCTCTTCCTGCTTATTATATATATTTCTTATCCATATACTTCCATCAAAGACATAGGATCAATATAGACACCATTCTCTATAATCTGATAACCCATCTCCTCTTTACCGGAAAGAATCTTGTAAATCTCTGTCTCAGAAGTTACTTCGTCTCCTTCCTCCACTCTAGGTACTGCTTTATTCCTATATATTGAAAAATATCCGTTACCATGATCAACCATTACAATAAATCCAACCGATTCATTACCGGCAATAGAAGAAACTGTACCATTCGCTGTTGCAACTACACTGGTTCCCTCTACGGTCTCAAATACAATAACTGCTGAACCATCCTCCATCTGAGATGTACTATAGGTTGCCGTTCCCTGAATCGGAAAACCACTTGGTACATATGTTTTTGCAATCTCTGCTTCCCTTTGTGCCTCCTCTTGAAGCTTTTCATTCAGCGTACTGCTCAAAATCGTTACCTTCTCCTGCAGATCTTCATTCTCCTGTTCCAACGCCGTATACTGCTCCTGTTTCCAAGTAATATCTGCATTCAAAGCATCTATCTCTGCTCTAAGCTCTTCCATTGTGACATTAGATGCTAATATGTGATTCGATAAATAATGACTGTATACCGCTACTGCTACAATCATCAATACAATCGCAACCAAAATAATTACCACAAATTTTAAAGGAAGCGGAATTTTCTTCTGCTTGCCATTTGCACCTTCTGCAAGCAAAAACACTTTAAAATTTATCTTTGGCAATTTTTCCTTCCATTTTATCTGCCCCAATTTCTCCTTCAAATTAAATTTGGGCGCTTTTTCCTTGGTATTTTCTTCCTGCATGAAGCATGACACCTCCCCGTGTTATTTATATATTAACATATATTGTTACATTTATACAATATATTCTTAACTTTTGTTAAATTCTTGTCATCATTTGTAGAAATTTCAGGAAAAAATTTTCAGAATCATTAACATAATCTCTTTACTTATCTGATTGTCTGTGTTATCCTATATGTGTTGTGAGAGATGCAACATATATAATTATTTGGAGGTATCTATTGATGAACAAAGGTACAGTAAAGTGGTTTAACAACCAGAAGGGTTACGGCTTTATCTCTGATGAGGCAGGAAACGACGTATTCGTACACTACTCAGGACTTGTTATGGAAGGCTTTAAGTCTTTAGACGAGGGTGCTAATGTAGAGTTCGAAGTTGTTAATGGCGAAAAGGGACCACAGGCAGTTAACGTAACAAAGTTATAAGATTAAGCTTATAGCATATTTAATCTAGTTTCGATGTGCCTTTCTTAATATATAGCAGGAGTCTTACATATAAGATTCATATGAAAAAGTGTTATTTGGAAATCAGCTATTGTTTTACGGGATTAAGATGTACTATGAGGGGAATCAAAAAAGCTATCGCATTTGCGATAGCTTTTTTTCATGCGCACTCGCACAAGCAAAATATGTCGCATGGCAACTGTGCTCGGCGCACTAAGTAGACAAAAGTCTACTCGATTATGATTCAATGCACTTCAATATCTTATCGGTTGTCATATGCCCGCCAAATAAATCCAATGCACTTCCTACCGTCACATGAATCTTTCCACATCCATACTTCTTCAAGGCTTCGATATCCTCATAGCAGTGTACACCGCCTGCATAGGTTATGGGTAATCTATTCCACTCTCCCAGTTCGCAAACCAGCTTCTCTTCAATTCCCTGCGACTTGCCCTCTACATCCACCGCATGAATCAAAAATTCATCACAATAGTTCATCAGCATATCCAGAGTCTTCTCGTCAACCTTCTCTTCGGTAAACTTCTGCCATCTGTCCGTCACAATATAATAAGCATCGTCCTTCCACCGACAACTGAGATCCAAAACCAAATGCTCTTTTCCAACAACTTTAACCAGCTTCTCCAGATTCTCCATGTTAATTCTTCCATCCTTAAAGACGAAGCTGGTTACAATCACATGAGATGCCCCTGCATCCAGATACTCTCTCGCATTCGCATCTGTAATACCTCCGCCAATCTGCAATCCTCCCGGATATGCATGCAGCGCCTTCATGGCCTGCTGCTTGGTAGCCTCATAATACTCACTGGAAACAGGATTCAAAAGAATAATATGCCCTCCTCTAATCCCCTTTTCCTTATAATACTGCGCATAATAATCAGCCTCATGACCTGCGACAAAATTCTCTACCGCCTGATCATTCTCATCCTTCAGAGAGCTTCCTACAATCTGCTTTACCTTACCATTATGTATATCAATACAAGGTCTGAACTCCATACCGTTTGTCCTTTCCCAAATCATAATTCTTCCTGAACGCCATCGTTCCATCCGACACAATTCTCATCATACATAAAATCGAGTAGACAAAAGCCTACTCGATTCCTTCACTTTCTACCTAACACACAATTACTGTGCATCAATTACATCACTCATGTCATACTTACCGGCCGGCTTACCTGCAAGGAACTTAGCCGCCTGTACAGCACCTTTACCAAATACTGCCTTAGAATAAGCTCTGTGAGAGAATGTGATAACCTCATCCACACCTGCAAAAATTACATCATGGTCTCCTACAATTGTACCGCCTCTAACAGCACTGATACCGATTTCCTTTGTAGAACGCTTCTCTCTTACCTGACTTCTGTCATATACATATTCGTAAGAATTGCCAAACTCTTCATTAATAGAATCTGCCAATGCAAGTGCTGTTCCACTTGGCGCATCTACCTTGAGATTATGATGCTTCTCCACAATCTCGATATCAAAGCCTGCCGGAGCTAAAATTCCTGCAGCTTCCTTCAACAACTTTAACAACATATTAACACCAAGAGACATATTCGCTGACTTTAAGATAGCAACTGACTTCGCTGCTTCTTCTACCTTAGCAAGCTGCTCAGCCGATAAACCTGTAGTACAAAGTACACAAGGCACCTGCTTTGCTACACAGTAGTCTAACAAACCATCTACTGCAACTGCTGCCGCAAAATCAATAATAACATCTGCCTCAACATCACACTCTGAAATGTCACTGAATACAGGATATGTATTCTGTACCTGATTGAAAACATCTACACCTGCAACAATCTCAATATTCTCATCCTGTGCAATGATATCTGTGATAACGCGTCCCATCTTACCATTGCAGCCATGCATAATTACTCTAGTCATTTGTCCACCTGTTCCTTTTTTATAAAAGTCCGTATGCCTTCATTGCCTTCTCAAGTCTTGCTGCATTAGCAGGCTCCATCTCTGTTAAAGGTCTTCTTAATGTACCGCCACAGATACCCATTAACTCTAATCCCTTCTTAACAGGAATAGGGTTTACCTCGCAGAATAAAGAATCCACTAACTCAATTGCCTGTAACTGTAATCTGCAGCTCTCAGCAACATCACCCTCAAAATACTTTGCACAGATATCATGTGTCTGCTGTGGTGCAATGTTAGATAATACAGAGATAACACCCTTTGCACCAAGTGAAAGCATAGGTACAATCTGATTATCATTTCCTGAATAAACATCTACCTTACCATTAGCAAGTGCCATTAATCTGGCAAGCTGAGAGAAATTATCAGTTGCATCCTTCACACCAACGATATTCTCATGTTCATTACATAATGCAACGATTGTATCAGGATTAATATTCACGCCGCCTGTTCTTCCTGGAATGTTATAAAGAATAATCGGAACCTTAACAGCCTCTGCGATAATTGCAAAATGCTCCTTCAAGCCCTTCTGTGTTGCCTTATTGTAATATGGTGTCACTACAAGCAATCCGTCAACACCGGCCTTCTCAGCCTCCTGCGAAAGATAAACTGCTGTCTCTGTGCAATTAGAACCTGTACCTGCAACAACAGGGATTCTTCCTGCTACCTGCTTCACACAGAAACGAATACACTCTAAATGCTCCTCGTGAGACAATGTAGATGCCTCACCGGTTGTACCGCATACGATAATCGCATCTGTACCATTCTCTACCTGAAACTCAATTAACTTTGCAAATGCTTCGTAATCTACCTCGCCATTTGCCTTCATTGGTGTTACGATTGCTACTCCTGCTCCTGTAAAAACTGCCATAATAAAACCTCTCTTTCTGCCTTTACCGGCTGTGCCATAAAATGGAATGGTGCATAAACATAAAAAAACGACCAATTCTGATACAGATGGTCGGAGTTAAATTCACAATAAAAAATACAGTGATTGATAGCTCCCCATCTAACGATGACAGTCGTACGGCTCTTAACCGCACGCCCAAGACGAAAGTCCTCAGGTTACTTCCTCTTTCGGCGCCCTTCCCTTTCCTCTTTCCTCTCCAGTGCCTGACACTTCAAAAAAAGTACTCATAAAAAGCGCAACCTCTATCTTATCAAATAATTCATCATCATTTAATTATTTTCATAATAGCATTCCATATATACTATGTCAAGTAGGTAAAAAATGTGTTTCTATTTTCTTCTAAACACTTAGCTTAACAAGTAATCGCCGGATACCAAACGAGCAGGCATACACGCCTGCTCATCCTAATTAAATATTTTATAATTCACATCATCAATCTGAGAAATGTCATCTGCCAACTGGCAAAGCTCATGTTCAAGCTTAATACCTGTCATAATTACACTGACATCCTCTGCTCTGTTTGTCAAAAGACTTGAAAGATCCTGCGTTGTAATAATGCCATTATCTACCAAGCCTAACACTTCATCTAATATCAAAAGACTGCATTCTCCGGTCGATAACACCTTCTTAGCAAAATTCAGACCATTCTTAATATTCAGAATCTCCTCCTGCTGTCTTTCCTCTGAAAGCTGCGAAAACTCCTCCTCGCTTTTTTCAAATCTGAAAACCTTAATCTCAGGCTCGAGTCTCTTCATGAATTCGTCATTGCTCATACCCTTTAAAAAGTTAATAATCACAACACTGCCGCCCTCGCAGGCTACCTGAAGCGCTCTTCCCAAGGCCGCTGCCGATTTACCGTGTCCTTCACCACTGTATATCTGTACAATTCCCTGTTCCATCATTTATCTCCCATTCAAAAACAAAATCTGTTCATTGACTGATGTATGATAGCACAGTACTTAAGGATTTGCAAGTCCGCATTAACAATCTTCCTCATCCGGAACATCCAGCTTGCTGACAGAAACCTCGTAAGCTACACGCTTCTCCAAATCTTCCTCGGACAGCTTTTTCATATATTCTCTAGACTGGATTCGTCCCCAAACCAGACATCTGTCACCTACCGAAAAGCCAGCTGCATATCGTGCATTTCTTCCCCAACAGATACATGGAATATAATCCGACTTACCATATGGTCTGTTCACTGCAAGCAGCAAATCTGCAATCTCTCTTCCAAGAGGTGTTTTTCTATACACAGGCTCCTTACAAATATATCCATCCAGGAAAATCTGATTTGTTTTTGCACTTTCCTGAATTTCATCTACAAAATCAATTTCTCTTGCAAATACGGAAAGCACCAGCTTATTCTTCTTTTCTTCATGACGATTATAAGATCTAAACTGTCCTGTAATCACCACTGCACAGCCTCTATAATCCTCTGTCACATCCACCAGTCGTTCAGATACCATTACCGGAATGATGTCCAATGAGTCCGAAAGTCTTGCCACCTGCACATCTACCATATAAAAGCCTTCTCCGAAGATTTCATGGCTATAAGAAAATCCACTTACTATTTCTCCCATTACCACTACCTGATTGTTTTCCATTACCTTATCTGTCATAATATGTTCTCCCTTCTTATTCAACACCTTAAGAATTTTTTCTTGTATGTACTACATTTATATTTCAGCTTTTGGCGTTTTATTCCGTGTATTCCTTTATTTTCCAAAGAACATTTCGGGAAGAAAATTCTTTTTTGTGCATAATTTTTTTCCATTTTATGTTTTCCTCTTTTTTTCTACATCATTCTTATATTCAAAGCCCATTCGCAAAACGCCTCTGCGAGGCTTCATTTTTGCTCATGTGTGCTTCGCACCATATAAATTTATGAAAGCAGCCCTCTGTAAGCGAGCTTACTCAGTCTGCTTTCACAAATTTGCATGGCTTTGAATATGAACAACATGCACAATTTTTTTCGACATTTCGCCTATAACAGCATTGCCAAACCGCGCCGACAGTGCTATACTTAACAAGTTTGAATGTATATTTTTGTAATTATTCAGACCCAATCTCGAAAACACTGCGTGTTTTCTCGTTGTGGCGTATCCGCCAAATAAATTCATTCAATAATGCGCTTATGAATGCAAGCATTCACCGCACATTTTGATGAATTTGCCCGGCTCTGAACAATTACATATAGTTAATGGAGAAATATTATGAATCAGAAAAGAGAAGATGTAAGAAACATAGCCATTATCGCCCATGTAGACCATGGTAAAACAACTCTTGTAGATGAGCTGTTAAAGCAGAGCGGAGTATTCCGTGCCAACCAGGAGGTTTCTGAGCGTGTAATGGACTCTAACGACATTGAGCGTGAGCGTGGAATCACTATCTTAGCTAAGAATACCGCTGTTATGTATAAGGATACCAAGATTAATATTATTGATACTCCGGGACATGCAGACTTCGGTGGCGAGGTTGAGCGAGTTCTTAAGATGGTAAACGGCGTTATCTTAGTGGTTGATGCCTTTGAAGGTGCTATGCCGCAGACAAAGTTCGTATTGAAGAAAGCACTTGAGTTATCTCTTCCTGTTATTGTATGTATCAATAAGATTGACCGTCCTGAAGCAAGAGCCATGGAGGTCGTTGATGAAGTATTAGAGTTATTCTTAGAGCTTGACGCTGATGACGCACAGCTTGACTGTCCGTTTATCTTTGCTTCTGCAAAGTCAGGTATCGCTTCTTTAGACAGCGACGAGCTTGGTACAGATATGACTCCGTTATTTGAGACAATACTTGATTATATTCCTGCACCAGAGGGCGACCCGGAGAAGGGTACACAGGTATTAATCAGTACGATAGATTATAATGAATATGTTGGACGTATCGGTTGCGGTAAGGTTGACAACGGTACGATCAAGGTGAATCAGGAAGTTATCATCTGTAATCACCATGAGCCGGACAAGCAGAAGAAGGTTAAGGTCAGCAAGTTATATGAATATGACGGATTAAATAAGGTGGAAGTAAAGGAAGCCGGTATAGGTTCTATCGTTGCCATTTCCGGTATTGCAGATATCAAGATTGGTGATACTCTTTGTTCTGTGGACGAGGTTGACCCAATTCCTTTCCAGAAGATTAGTGAACCGACTATCGCTATGCACTTTATCGTTAACGACTCTCCTCTTGCCGGTCAGGAGGGTAAGTTTGTAACAAGCCGTCATTTACGTGACAGACTTTTCCGAGAGTTAAATACTGACGTATCATTACGTGTAGAAGAAACAGAGAACGCTGATTCCTTTAAGGTATCAGGTCGTGGTGAGCTTCACTTATCTGTTTTAATCGAGAATATGAGACGTGAAGGCTTCGAATTTGCAGTAAGCAAGGCCGAAGTATTATATAAAGAAGACGAGAACGGCAAGAAGCTCGAGCCTATGGAGCTTGCTTATATCGATGTTCCGGAAGAGTTCTCAGGTACAGTTATCGAGAAACTGAGCCAGAGAAAGGGTGAGCTTCGTAACATGGGTATCAACTCTGGCGGTTACTCAAGACTTGAGTTCTCTATCCCATCCCGTGGATTAATCGGTTATCGCGGTGATTTCATGACAGACACTAAGGGTAACGGTATTTTAAATACTACCTTCGACGGCTATGGTCCATATAAGGGAGATATCCAGTACCGTAAGCAGGGCTCTTTAATCGCATTTGAGTCAGGCGAATCTATTACCTATGGTCTTTTCAATGCTCAGGAGCGTGGTACTCTTTTCATCGGACCTGGCGAGAAGGTATACGCAGGTATGGTCGTTGGTCAGACAGGTAAGGCTGAGGATATCGAGATTAACGTTTGTAAGAAGAAGCAGCTTACTAATACACGTTCTTCAAGTGCAGATGAAGCATTACGCTTAACACCTCCAAGAATCTTAAGTCTTGAGCAGGCGCTTGACTTCATCGACACAGACGAGTTATTAGAGGTAACACCTGATAACCTTCGTATCCGTAAGAAGATTTTAGACCCAACTCTCCGTAAGAGAGCTAATATGAAGAAATAAGCTTATATGAGGCAGATGCACAAACAAAGTGTATCTGCCTTTTTGTATTAAATTTAGGTTTGGTTGCACTATTAGAGTTGTATTGTAATATATTTTTAAAGATATGTGTTACAATTCTATGTTCTATACCCACGCGATTTAAAAAACTTGGCACTGGAGCAAGTTTGAGTCTCTCTATGCCAACTCGATTCCAAAAACTTGGCACTGGAGCGAGTTTGAGTCTCTCTATGCCAACTCGATTCCAAAAACTTGGCACTGGAGCGAGCTTGAGCCTCTCTATGCCAACTCGATTCCAAAAACTTGGCACTGGAGCATGTTTGAGTCTTTCTATGCCAACTCGATTCCAAAAACTTGGCACTGGAGCGAGTTTGAGCCTTTCTATGCCAACTCAGTACCGCCAAATGACTGAAGAGTTCTTTTTAACTTTTTATCCCTACAAAACATCTCAAAAAGCAAGAAATTGAAAAAAGATTAAAGGTGACATTCTGCTCCACTAAACCTAAATTCTATTGAATATTTTTTTCTTCAATTGGTAATACTATAAACATACCATCATCATAAGGAGCCTTTACCATGTTCACATTCCTTCACCTAATCGATTCACTCTTGACCTATATTGTCGAATTCTGCACCATCCTACTAGAGCTGTTTGGTGTAATAATCCTTATTTTCACTGCTCTCAAGTGCTTCCTCGAATGGATTCGCCACGATACCAAGGTCAAACTCGACTTAGCCAAAGGAATTGCCATCTCACTGGAATTTAAAATGGGAAGTGAGGTTCTTAGAACTGTTATTGTTCGCGAGTGGGAGGAGCTTGGCATCTTAGGTGCCGTTATCCTTTTAAGAGGACTACTCACCTTCCTTATTCACTGGGAAATCAAACATGAAGAAGAAGCATTAAAAGAAAAAACTCCACAATAAACCTGCCGTAAGCTTCCGGCAGGTTTCAATTTTTTTAACAAACAGGGGTTAAGTTTTCTCACGCTGCAACCGATATACCTTGAAAGAATACATATGAGCGGCACGGATGCCGCATTATATCAAAGGAGTTGATACTATGGCAAATATTCAATGGACATCTTCTTCCATTAGTAACTTTTTCAATACCTCTTTAAATCAGAAAACAACAGGGTTTAATGGACTTTACAGCTTACTTGGTGACGCTTCCCTGATTCGAAGCGGAAGCTACTATAAGCTCATGGATTCCTATTATAAAAATGTGAAAAACCAAGATACTTCTAAGACAGAAGAAAGCTCTAAGATATCTTCCGATAAGGAAGATACCAAAGCCTCTGCTACGGAAGATGCTAAGAAAGAGGAAATCTGGGATAAGCTGAAAACAGACACAACTCTTTCCTCCGCTTACACCAACACCGGTAAAGCTACGGCTAATCTGGATCCTTCTTCTATCCTGAACACAATGATATAACATAGAAAGATGGTCATTCCTTGAACATCCCATCTCTAAAAATAATACGTGGAAACAATAAGAATCCCCTGCATATACTATTCATAAGTATATGTAGGGGGTATTTTTATGCCTCAAGATTTATCCTATTCAGGAAATCTGCAAATTAACGTAACCTCTTCTTTAGGTGCTCTACCTATTCAGGATGCAACAATAACCATAAGATTGACCGGTGGGTCCGGTGATATCATAGAGACTATTTCTACCGATTCCTCCGGTCAAAGTCCCACTGTCGCGCTTCCCGCACCTAATATTGGACTAAGCACGCAAATCAGTGAAGAGCGTCCATACTCCGAATATGACCTCGAGATTACCGCTCCCGGATACGAACCTGTGTATATCTCAGGAACAGAAATCCTGCCTGAAACCGACGCATTACAGCCCGTCAGTATGAATCCACTTGAAGTTACCGAAGAACGGGAAGAAGATATTGTAATTCCCGACCACACGCTCTATGGCGACTATCCTCCCAAAATACCTGAGGCCGAAATCAAGCCAACTAACGAATCTGGTGAAATTGTTTTAAGTCGCGTTGTCCTACCTGAATATGTTATCGTTCATGATGGTGTTCCACAAGACACAAGTGCCCGAAACTACTATGTAAGATATACTGATTATATCAAAAATGTTGTTTCCTCCGAAATCTACGCAACATGGCCGGAATCCACCATATATGCAAATACCCTGGCCATTATGTCCTTTACACTGAATCGTGTGTACACTGAATGGTATCGCAATCAGGGATTTAACTTTACCATCACCTCATCAACCGCTTATGACCAGAAGTTCATCCCCGGCAGAAATATTTATAAAAATGTCAGCCAGATTGTTGACTCCATTTTCTCGAACTTCCTCTCAAGACCGGGTGTGCGTCAGCCAATCTTCACTTCATACTGTGACGGTAACCGTGTCGACTGTACGGGCTTATCACAATGGGGCAGCAAATACTTAGGCGACCAGGGCTATACACCGATTGAGATTATTCGATATTATTACGGAAATGATATGTATATTAACTCCACCCAATATGTCTCCGGGATTCCTTCCTCATGGCCGGGATATAATCTGACCGTAGGTTCCCGTGGTGCAAAGGTCCTACAGATGCAGCAGCAGCTCAATCGTATCGCACAGGCATATCCTGCCATGCCTCGTGTTTCCGAAGATGGTATCTTTGGCGAAGGAACTGCCAATGCAGTCCGCACCTTCCAGCGTATCTTCGATCTTCCCGCAAACGGTATCGTGGATTACCCGACCTGGTATAAAATATCCTCTATCTTTGTAGGTGTTACAAGAATCGCTGAGCCTGGTCAATAAAAACGTTTCCTTAATTCCTATTATATAAAAAAGTGTCTGCGCCACTCTCAACTCCCCTGCCCCTCAATCATGAGGGGTAAGGGGTTTTTCTTTGTGTTACTTTATTGTAAAATTCAACTATGAATATTTTACAATCCATTTTTACCGATTATTATGAACATATC
>JAZNMO010000165.1:0-7661 GCA_045579665.1 Lachnospiraceae bacterium | reverse complement strand
TTTACGAAAAAGGACTAAAGAAGATGGCTAAAGCATGACGTAATGCTGTGGAAAGAAGAATGTCGGAAAGCCGTGTGAGGGAGAACCTCATGCACGGTTTGATGAGGGGCGGATGAAAATTTTCATCCGCCTACTCTACTGCGTGCAGACATACAAAAGAGCAAAGCATATTCTATTTTCGTCTATTTATATATAGAAGAAATAGATATAAAAACACGAAGAAAGGATGAGGTAAATGTATTGTAAAGTGTTAACGGGAGCTCTTTGTGGTATTGAGAGTGAGATTGCGTCGGTGGAGGTGGATGTGTCTACGGGACTGCCGGGCTTTGAAATGGTAGGGCTGCTGGGAAATGAGGTCAGAGAGGCAAGGGAACGTGTGAAGGTGGCGTTAAAAAATACCGGAGTACAGATTCCGGCAACCAAGATTACGGTCAGTATTATACCTGCGGATATGCGTAAGGAGGGGGCTTCCTATGATTTGCCTATTGCAGTTGCTGTACTGATTGCTCTGGGGAACATTCCCATGGAATATGTGGAGAATACGGTTGTGATAGGGGAGCTTGGCTTAAATGGTGAAATTCGCAGTGTAAAAGGGGTGCTCCCTATTGTAAGGAAAGCAAAGGAAGCAGGTGTAAGGCGGTGTATTGTGCCCATGGATAATTATGCAGAGGCGGCAATTATCGAAGGAATTGATGTGGCAGGGATGGAGACCTTGGAAGAGACGATTACTTATCTGACACAGTCTGAGGAACAAAGGCAGCAGTGGGAGACACCCAAAAGACAGGCGCAGGAGGTATTGAAGAATGCGCAGGAAATGGATTTTGCGGATTTGAATGGTCAGGAGGGGGTGAGAAGAGCGGTAGAGATTGCGGCAGCAGGCTTTCATCATATTTTGATGGTAGGGCCTCCGGGCTCAGGAAAGACTATGATTGCGAAAAGGCTTCCTACGATTCTGCCTGATTTGACCATGGAGGAAAGTCTTGAGGTATCGACGATATACAGCGTGGCAGGACAGTTTCAGGCAAATGGTGGATTAATGAAGAAAAGGCCTTTTTTGGACCCGCATCATACCATTTCAGAGCAGGCACTGGCAGGAGGTGGAAGGATTCCAAAGCCCGGAGTCATTTCGCTTGCACACAGAGGAGTGCTGTTCTTGGATGAGATGCCCGAGTTTCGAAGGAGTGCATTAGAGATATTGCGACAGCCCCTAGAGGACAAGCGGGTGCATATTGCAAGAACCTATGGAAACTTTATTTATCCGGCTGATTTTATGCTGGTAGCTGCGATGAATCCATGCCCTTGCGGATTCTTTCCTGACAGGAATCGTTGTAGCTGCTCAGAGAATGAGGTGAAGCGGTATTTGCATAAGATATCGGGTCCAATACTGGATAGAATAGACATTGCCATAGAAGCGCCTAAGGTGGATATCAGGCAATTGGCATCAGAAACTGAGAATGAGAGCAGTGCGGTGATGAAAGTGCGTGTAATGGCAGCTAGAGAGCGTCAGGAGGCAAGATTTAGGGGGAGTAGTTATCGATTTAATGCAGAACTGAAGGGAGCAGATATCAGAGAGTATTGCCCGTTGGGAACAAAGGAGCAGGAATTTATGGAACAGGTATTTGAGCGGATGAATCTGTCGGCACGCTCTTATCATAAGCTGATTAAGGTGGCACGAACCATTGCTGATTTGGATGGAGCGGACAGAATCGGGCAGGAGCATCTGGGAGAGGCTGTTTGTTATCGGATGAATGAGGGAGGAAGATAGGATGGAGAAAGAAAATGAGAAAATGTATGCCTGCTGGCTTGACCATGTGCCCGGGCTTTGGAGAACGCAGAAAAATCTTCTTTTAAAAATGTGGGGAGCACCATCGAAGCTGTATGAACTGAGTGAGGGCGAGCTAAAAGAGCTTTTAGGAGCAGATAGGGCAGACATATGGATGCAGTTTAAAAGACATAAGCAGCCGGAAGAGATATATGAGGTACTGAAAAGAGAAGGGCTGTCATATACCTATTACGGAGAGAAAGAATTTCCTAAGAAGCTTATGGAGATTCCGGATGCCCCTTTTTCTGTTTACTATAAAGGGCAGCTGCCAAGAGAAGATGAACCTGCGGTTGCCATGATAGGAGCAAGACGTTACAGCGAGTACGGCAGATACATGGCAGAGTATTTTGCGGACAGGCTTGCAGGAAGCGGTATTCAGATAATCAGTGGTATGGCGATGGGGATTGATGGGATTAGCCAAAGAGCCGCCCTGAAGGCAGGAGGCAGGTCCTACGGCGTTTTGGGAAGTGGTGCTGATGTCATTTATCCGAATAGCAATAAAGACCTGTATGAGGCTTTATGTGCGCAGGGCGGGGTGATTTCCGAGTCAGTACCGGGGACACAGCCTTTGGCCGCCTTATTTCCACAGAGGAATCGCATTATCAGTGCGCTGGCAGATGTGGTACTGGTAGTAGAGGCAAAAGAAAAGAGTGGAACGCTGATTACTGTGGATATGGCTTTGGAACAGGGGAGAGATGTCTATGTGATTCCGGGGCGTTGCACGGATGCTCTCAGTCAGGGCTGTAATAAGCTACTGCGTCAGGGAGCCAATGCGGCGGTTACACCGGAGGATATCATAGCGGATATGGGATGGATTTTGAAAGGAGATGCAAAGCCGGGAAAAAAGATAAAGCTGTCAGAGGTAGCAGAGAGTATATGCAGGATTTTGGAGACAACACCTAAGACGCAGGATGAAATATTAATGGAACTTCGTAAGCAGAGAGCTTCGTATCTGGTGTCAGAGGTGTGTCAGGGAATGTTGGAATTGGAGATGAAGGGGATTGCAGAACGGATAGGCGGACAGTACCATTTATTGTATATGGTGTAGGAATTTTATGAAATTTGTGTGAAATATTACGGGAAAGGGGTTAAAACTGGGAAAAAAACGAAAATTCACTTGCAACAATATTTTTTTTGGTGTATAGTGGTTCACGATTACTGAAAAAATTTTAATAATTGAAAAAATAGTAGGAATCAACGAATTTGGTGGTAAGGGGTAACTGTATGGCAAAATATTTAGTTATAGTGGAGTCGCCTGCAAAGGTAAAGACGATTAAGAAATTCTTAGGAACAAATTATGAAGTTTTGGCAAGTAACGGACATGTTCGTGATTTGCCAAAGAGTCAGTTGGGATTTTCCGCTGAGAATGATTATGAACCTAAGTATATCACCATTAGAGGAAAAGGTGACATTCTTGCGAAGCTTCGTAAGGAGGTTGCTAAGGCTGAGAAGATATATCTTGCAACTGACCCTGACCGCGAGGGTGAGGCAATTTCATGGCATTTATATATTGCGTTAAAGCTGGAGAATAAGAAGGTTTATCGTATTGCATTTAACGAGATTACGAAGAATGCAGTAAAGGAATCCTTGAAGAATGCAAGAGAGATTAATAAGGATTTGGTTGATGCCCAGCAGGCAAGACGTATGGTGGACCGTATGGTGGGTTACCGTATTTCGCCTTTGCTTTGGGGTAAGATTAAGCGAGGACTGAGCGCAGGTCGTGTACAGTCTGTAGCACTTCGCATTATTTGTGACAGAGAGGCAGAGATAGAGGCGTTTATTCCTGAGGAGTATTGGACATTGGATGCTTCTTTTGCGATTCCGCATGAGAAGAAGCCCCTGGTAGCACAGTACTATGGTAAGGGAGATAAGAAGGCAGCGATAGCTTCAGAGACTGAGCTGAATCAGATTTTGAAGGAGCTTGATGGTGCAGACTATAAGGTTGCTGACGTGAAGAAGGGTGAGCGTATGAAGAAGCCGCCGCTCCCATTTACGACATCTACCTTACAGCAGGAAGCTAGTAAGACTTTGAATTTTTCGACACAGAAGACGATGCGTTTAGCGCAGCAGCTATATGAAGGTGTGGAGATTAAGGGAGAAGGTACGGTAGGTATTATCACTTATCTGCGTACGGATTCTACCAGAATTTCTGATGAAGCTTTGGCAATGGCTGAGGAATATATCGGTACACAGTATGGCGATGCGTATGTGGCAAAGGATGTTTCAGACAAGAAGAACAGTCAGAAGATTCAGGATGCGCATGAAGCAATCAGACCTACGGATTTGAACCATACACCGGCAGCCTTAAAGGATTCTTTGAGTCGTGACCAGTTGAGATTGTATCAGTTGATTTGGAAGCGTTTTGTAGCTTGCCGTATGACAGCAGCAAAGTATGAAACCACTTCTGTAAAGATTGATGCGAATGGTCATAGATTTACAGTTGCAGCTTCAAAGCTTGCGTTTGACGGCTTTATGAGTGTTTATAAGGATGAGGATGAGGAGAAAGCAGCACCTAATACCTTAGTCAAGGATATTGATTTGGATACGAAGCTAAGCCTTAACGAATTTGAGCCAAAGCAGCACTTTACGCAGCCACCGGCACATTATACAGAGGCATCTTTGGTTAGAGCCTTAGAGGAGCTGGGAATCGGTCGTCCGAGTACCTATGCGCCAACGATTACAACGATTCTTGCAAGAAGATATATTGTAAAGGAAGAGAAGAGCCTTTATGTATCTGAGCTTGGAGAGGTTGTTAACAATGTAATGAAAGAAGCATTCCCTTCTATTGTAGATGTGAACTTTACAGCCAATATGGAGAGCCTGTTGGATAAGGTAGCGGAGGGTGTGATTTCATGGAAGACAGTTGTTTCTAATTTCTATCCTGATTTGGACGAAGCAGTTAAGATTGCAGAGAAGGAATTAGAGCACATTGAAATTGCGGATGAGGAATCAGATGTGGACTGCGAAGTATGTGGTAGACGAATGGTTATCAAATACGGTCCTCATGGCAAGTTCCTTGCTTGTCCGGGATTCCCGGATTGCCGTAACACAAAGGCATATTTTGAAAAGGTTGGAGTTGCCTGTCCGAAGTGTGGTAAGGATATTGTAATCCGTAAGACCAAGAAGGGCAGAAGATACTACGGCTGTGAGAGTATTCCGGAGTGTGATTTTATGGTATGGCAGAAGCCATCCAATGAGAAATGTCCTGAATGTGGCAACGTCATGTTGACCAAGGGAAATAAATTAGTGTGCGCAGATGAGAAGTGCGGACACACAAAGATGGTAAATTCATAGTCAAAAGTTATATATTTTTATCGTAAAAACATGAAAAAATAACCAATTCAGATAAAAAATAAAGTAATCTTAAAATATCTGACTAAGTATTGAAAAAACCGTCAACGTATGTTAAAATGCGAAATATAAACAATTGTGGTATTTTTATACCGGTAGTAAGAAAAACTTGGAGGTTTGCAATGAGTAGTGTACAGTTGTTAGACAAAACAAGAAAGATTGGAAAACTTTTACACAACAATAATTCTAGTAAGGTTGTGTTCAATGATATCTGTAAGGTATTGCGTGATATCTTGAATTCCAATGTATTGGTAATTAGTAAGAAGGGTAAGGTTCTTGGCGTAGGCACTTGCGAAGGTGTTGAAGAATTGAAGGAATTAGTAGAAGACAATGTAGGTGGATTTATTGATCCTATGTTAAATGAGAGACTTTTAGGAGTTCTTTCAACAAAGGAAAATGTTAACCTTGCTACACTTGGTTTTGAGAGTACAGATGTACGCAAATTTCAGGCAATCATTACTCCAATTGAAATCGCTGGCGAGAGATTAGGAACATTATTTATCTACAAGTGCAATGAGCAGTATGATATTGATGATATTATTCTTAGCGAGTATGGTACTACAGTAGTAGGCCTTGAGATGCTTCGTGCAGTAAGCGAAGAGAGTGCAGAAGAGAACAGAAAGATTGCAGTTGTTAAGTCTGCTATTTCTACATTATCATTCTCTGAGATGGAAGCTATTACACATATCTTCGACGAGTTAAACGGTATGGAGGGTATCCTTGTTGCAAGTAAGATTGCTGACAGAGTTGGTATCACACGAAGCGTTATCGTTAATGCTCTTCGTAAGTTCGAGAGTGCCGGTGTTATCGAGTCTCGTTCATCAGGTATGAAGGGAACATACATCAAGGTTCTTAACAATGTAGTATTTGAAGAAGTAGAAGCTTTAAAGCGTCAGTTGAATAAATAATTTGATGAAATGAAATTGTAAGGGCATATCCGATTGGATATGCCCTTTTGCGTTCGTCCAACATGGGCGAACTATTTATGGGCTTTTGACATTGTAAACAGTAAGTTATCACAGTCAAGAGCCTGTTTGTAGGTTTGAGGATTTTGCAGGAAGTTTTGCTTGATGGATTGAATGATTTGAGTCCAGTCCTGCTTCTTTGTATATATGGCATTTGAGTCTAGAATGCCGCTACAAATACCGCTCATTTCGGCTATGTGTGCGTATGCTCTCATTTTCCCGAAGGAGCAGATGCCTGTATTATTTGTCTGGTTTGTGTCATCCATATAGGATAAATAGGCAAACATCTCTAATTCGGTTGCATTTTTCGGGTCTACATCATTGATGTTGATTTCGTAATCTCCAACCTTTACAACAGGATTAGAACGAGTTGAAGAATCGGCATAAGTGGCAAGATATACAGTTGAATCCACTGTCATGAGTCCGATTCTTTTGCCGTCATCGGAGGAAGTAGTTTCCTTGGTTGCGTTACCGATTTCAAAAGGAGTATCGGATGAATCATATCGAAGTGCACTTAGGGATGAACTCATCATACTATTTTGAATTGGTAAAGCATTTGTACATGATATTGACATATAATCTCCTTTCTGCAATCCTTCTGGCATTCCGGATTGCTCCACTTCCCGAAAGGTCCAAGTGGTATAGTTTTTGTGGCAATAAAATAGCGCCCATTTCAAGCCAATCCTTTGAAATGAACGCTGTCCTTAGCTAATTATTATATCGGAAAGCTGGGATGATTTGTTTACATGAGAAATGGAATAAGTGATTAGCTTAAAGCATTTTTAAAGTACAGTATTCTGCTACGAAAACCATGCCGACACCTACTAACATACTGCCTAACATATATAGCAAGGCAATGCCTGAATTACCATTTTTGATTAATGTCGCTGTTTCTAATGCGAAAGTAGAAAAGGTGGTAAATCCGCCACATACCCCTACTTTTAAAAATAGCACCAAATGTGGATTTAAGGTATGATTCTTTGAGGCTGCAATTGTAATGATTCCAATTGCGATACATCCTATGATATTAATGATGAATGTTTTGATAGGAAACGTAGTTGTTTCGTTTAGCGGAATCAATCCTATCAAATAGCGTAAAGTGGCTCCAGCAAAACCGCCTAAGCCAACAGCGATAATATTTAACATGGTTTCTCCTTTGTGAATTAAAGTGGTATTGTTTATCGTTATGAAAAAAATCTATTTGTTAAATTGACATTCTAGGGTTTTCATCATTTCACAAAATCCATTTTTTTCATAAAATCTCAAGCCTTCTGTATTTTGTGGAAACACTTGTGTTCTAATGAAATCAGCTCCGTGAGTTATTCCGTATTCTTTACTTGCTTTCATTAATAAAGAGCCAATTCCTTGACTTCGCATTTCAGTTATTACATCTAAATCTTGAATATATACTACGGTTTGTGGTTTTAAACATGTCACATTTTTCTGCTTAAGTATCATGACATGAGAAAATCCAACCACTTTAGATTCTGTTTCGGCAACTAAAATATCCTGATTTTCACTAT
>JAZNMO010000164.1:0-22029 GCA_045579665.1 Lachnospiraceae bacterium | reverse complement strand
CTTGACTCTGAAGCCTCATGATCCAGACAAAGAGGCATCAAATCCTTTACCATATCACATCTATATTTCATAACCATATTCCTCCTTTAATCGTTGTCTAATCTTTACTTTTGCCCGTGAGAACAACACTTTTGCCGTTGCCTCTCTAATTCCTATTAGTTCCCCTATCTCCTTATACGGCTTTTCATCAAACAAACGATACTCCACAACTTTTTGACTTCGCTCGTCCAAATCTGCAATTACTTTTCTTATGCGAGATATTCTTTGTCTTTTTTCCAGTTGGGTACTAATGTCTTCTCCCTCCTGTTGTCGCTGAAAGTCCTCGTCCAGATAGGTTTCCTTTACATGAGTTCTAAGATATTTGTAATATGTATTCTTGGCAATCTGACATAACCAGGATTTTACGGAACATTCTCCACGAAAACGAGTAAAAGAAGTAAATGCCTGATAAAAGCTTTCCTGCGTCACTTCCTCGGCTATATGCTCCTGATAATCCGTTAGTTTTAATACATAATAAAAAACGTCTTTATAATATAAATTATATAAATCTTCAAATTCACTCATGCTGCACCTCCTTTCGCCTTCCTCTATTAGTACCGAATATCCCCAAAAAGTAACATCCAATTTCCATTCCGGTAAACACTAAAAAATTCCAAGAGACAAAGGTGTCTGTCGCATACCCTGTCTTTGGAATTCACCATACTCCCAAACATTCAAACTATTATGTAAATACAAGTGAAACTTCAAATTCTCCTTATATTATAACTGATTACATTCTGTAACCGATTGCTACTTCCTCACTTGAATGAAATAATTACATACTATCATCATATGAAAAACTTCCCGACTTTTCTCTTATCTTCTTATCTTGGGATTTTGTTCTACGTTCTAACTTTTTGATATCTTCTGCTAAAGGTCTATTATCTTTTACACCTAATTTCGCTTTCATATCCTTTGTAGAATATCCGCCAAATAAAGCTTGGTCGCCTCGTGATCTTATTCTTGCAAACCCTTCATCATCAACCCCTCGCTCATAAATATTCTGAGATAATCTTTTTTCAGACTCCTTTAATCTATTTCTTGCTTGAGTTCTCTCTATGTATGCAATTCTTTCCGCAATCAATTCCTGTTTACGAGTTTGAACAGCAAAATAACTTTGTGCAAAAGCTATTTCTTCCTTGGTTGTATCTCCATTCATAGCAATGAGATAGCAAGCATATCTTGTAAGCATATAATCTTTAACTGAACGTTTAGCTCCACTCCCTAGACAAACCATTTTCGTGACCTCACGAAAATGGTTACAGTATTCGATTAGCGATGTCTCACAAGACTCTATTGCTCGTCCAATTGCTTTTTCAAAGTTCTCCCAGCGACTATATCCCAATAATTGCATCAAATCTCTTGCATACCAAAATTCAATCTGAGCATCTTCTGTAGCTTGAATCGCATTATCAAATTGCTTTTTTATCTGTTCAATTCTTCTTGAATCCATATATTCACGTCCTTTCATTACTATATATAAAATATTAATACCGGAACATATGTTTGTCAAATGATTTTGGACAGATAATTGAGTTTTAGAAGGGTTTTAGGATGACCCTTCTGATATAATGTGCAAAAGGTGCCGGAACCCGCTATTTAAAAGCACTTCCTGACACCCAATTCTTACATAATACCAACTAACTTTAATCCCCAATAAACAACACCTAGTACCCAGCTTGTTACTACACCAAACAAAATCACTGGTCCGGCTATCGTAAAAATCTTGCATCCAATACCAAAGACCTGTCCTTCAGTCTTATACTCAATCGCTGATGCAGCTACTGAATTGGCAAAGCCTGTAATCGGCACTAAGCCGCCGGCGCCGCCCCATTTTACAATCTTGGGATAGATATCAAAGCCTGTAAGAATGACACTTGCAAGAATCAGAAGCATGGAGCACCAATTCCCGGCAATATCCTTCTCCAGTCCAAACTGTTCCATCGCTGTATTCACAATCAACTGTCCGATGCAACAAATGATTCCTCCCGTCACAAATGCCTTAGCCATCTGCATCCACAGATTCGTCTTTGGTGCGGTTTGTTCAACATATTCCTGATATTCTTTCTTTTTCTGGTCCATACGCTTTCTCCTGTTTGCTATCACGCTTATCTCAGCAATAGTATGGACATTCTTACCATAAAAAATACTATCTAACGATAAAATTCTTCAATATTTCTTTTAAACAGCTTTGCCGGTCTGTGTCCTGCACCTTCCACCACTTGCTCTGTCTCTACACAATAGTCTGCCATCTTTCTTCTAAAATTTGCCGTTAACAGCTTTTCCTCCAAAATCAATTCAAAGGCATTCTGTAGCTGGGACAAGGTAAAAAGCTCCGGCAATAAGTCAAAGACCAGCCTGCTATCCTTCTTTACATTATCCCGCAATGACAATAAGGTATACAAAATCAGCTTTGCATGGTCAAATGCTATCTGATGACTTTCTTTTATCTCATAACGTACTGTCTCATGATAATTCTTGAACTCTTTATACTCTGTTATCTTTGCCGTAAGTCTGACATCCGATTCCTCATGAGTCAGGATTAACTCATATTCTGTCTCTATATGAGCTCCTGTCTCATTTACCTCTTTTTTTACCTGCGTCTCCACAAGTTCGACCGTAAACCATCTTGCCTCCCATGCATCAGTTCCCGCACGAAGGACACAGCTCTTTGCATCAATCAAAGCCAAAAATGTATTGGAAATCATCCAGCCTCTTGGGTCTCTTCCCTCTTCTCCAAAGGTTCCTACCAACTTCAGATAAGCATTTCTTACATTTGTCTCCTCGTATAATTCTCTCCGGGCAGTCTCAAAAACATCCTCTGAGGGTCTGCAAAAACCTCCCGGTAAAGCCCAATAATCTTTATATGGATAATTCGCTCTTTGAATCAGCAATACTTTAAGCTCCTGCTTGGGCAGTTTACGAAAATTATCCTTCTCCTCCTCAGCAAATATGGAATAAATCGCCATATCCGTCGCCAACGAAGGTCTGTCATACTGTCTGATATCATAATGACTCAAATACTCTTGCTCTTCCAAGCTTAATTGATAGTGACTCATAAGCAACTCCTTTACTAAAAGCTCCCTTTGTGCAATACTGCTCTGATTTCCTGCAGGCTCTGTTCCTTCACCATAACGCCGTCCTTATACACAGTTACCAGTTCATTACCTGCTGCTTCGCAAGCCTCCTGCCATGTATAACCATCCTGAAAGGTATAGCTTCCGTCCTCTGTCTTTGTGACAACACAACAGCCCTTCTGTGACTTCTTAAAGCCTCCATCCTTCGGATTCTTGAATATCGGATACGGCTTCTTATCAATCTCACAATAAGTCGCCTTAATACATGAGCTAAAGGTATCTCTTGTAAACGGCTTCAAGATACCAGCCTCTTCTATACACTGCATAGAGAAGGAACCTACACCAAGTGCAACATTAGAACATGCAAAACCATTCTCTTCTAATATTCTATAGATTTCCTCACATCTTTGAATCGTAATAGAATCACCATAGATTGCTTTCACATGAGGGTCTAATACCTTATAGCCCTTACTGTTTACTGTACCGCCAAACTCTTCCCAAAGCTTAAATACGGTCTTCGTCACAACCTCCACACAGTCTCCTGAATCACCACGCATCAGCATACATCCGTTATGTGCCATAATCTCTTCCTTGAGCTGTGGCAGAACATTCTCAATAATATTCCAATAATCATAAGAATCCAATACAGCACTAAAACTTGTATTCGGATAAATCTCAGTTAACAAACGTCTTAATAAAGTAATCTCGTCGCCATCCATAGCGTAATTACTACACATAACGCTATGCTCTGTACTCGGACTGCCAAATGCGACAGGCTCCTTTGTACAGTCACAATTATAATTCTGCTCCAAATACGGAATCGTAGGTACAGTCGCTGTATTTAAGAAGGATAAGCACCAGCCTGCTCCTGCCTTCACTGCAGAATCCGTACACTCCTCACCTCTAAAGTCAAATGCTCCCAAAGCCCTTGCTCTTGCCACATTATCATCACAAGTCTTATCATAATAAGCATTTACAATCTGACGGTAAGTATAACCGACTGTCGCTGCAATCATCGGATGCCAGCTCTCTGCTGAAATCAAACTCTCCAATGACTGTGGAAGCCATGCAAAGTCAGGATGTGTATTGGTAATACCAAACATCGGAACATGCATCGGCACCATTGCGCCCTCAGGAAGTGAAATAATCTCTATCGGAAGATAACCAAGCTTATGCAATCTCTCAATCTTCTCAATCTTATATGCTTCTGCTCCCAAAGCAGCATCCATGATTCTCTTATATTCTCCAATCACCTCTTCAAAAGGCTTCTTGAAAAACTCTTCGTTAAAATAATCAATCAGATATGTCTTAATAAAACCCTGCAATCCAAACATAACTACCTTATCCCAACGCTCTACACGACTCATACGCGGTGTAAAATAAGATACTGACTTACTAATTCCCTTCGGTAACATCTCCGCATGCACTGCTTTATAAAAATCTATCAATAACATTGGATTCATTCTATTCATAATCCAACACCTCCACCTTATCATTCTTCTTTGTAAAAATACTATTGGTTGTATACACTCTCTCCACGTCCGCAGTCTTTAAAAGTTCGCCCTCTAATATGGTATTCTCACAGTGGGAAACATACAGATACATCCTCTCGGCGCCCAGCTCCTTTAAGGTCTTGGCACTGTAATAGAAGGTTCCTCCACGGCTACAAATATCATCCACCATCAAAACAGTACTGCCCTTGATTAACTCTGTCTGTCCCGCAACATCCAGCCCCTTAATATCTCCTGTTGTCCAGTCACGCTTCTTAATACCGAACACATATGGTCTGTCAAACATGGCACTGTAACGCTTCATCGCTCCCTCATCCGGGAAATATAATAAAATATTCTCTCCATGCTTCTTCGTAAGTTCCGTTAAAACTCTTTCCACATAATTCTTTGGTGTCTGAATGCGGATATTGTTAATCAACGCCTCACTCACATAAGAATGCGGGTCCAGTACCGTAACAGATGTAAATTCCAAAGAATTAATCATCTCAGCAAAATACTTTAATGTAAATATATCTTCTTCTGCCTTGACTCTGTCCTGTCTGGCATTCGGAATATAAGGAAGCTCCAATGCAATCTCCTTTACTCCCTTAGAACGGATATGCTTTGTCAAAAAATACAATGCAACCAGTTCCTCATTGTTCTCATACATCCATGTGAGAGTAACCTTATCCTTCTGCCCTATCAGCTCTTTCATCAGCAATGTTCCATCCGGAAAATGCTTTACATCAACCTGCTTTCCATTACACTTAATCATCTCTCTCTTCCTCTCCGGTTAAACTTTACTCACCGATAACCTTTACCTGACACATCTTCATCGTTGTTAATGCCGCTGCATGGCTCTCCGGTGTAACTCCCGCACAGCAGCTTGCATCTACACTCACCTCAATCTCAGGATATGTAGCCTTAATAATCAATGCATTAGATACCACACAAATGTCTGTACAAAGGCCAACCATCTCAACCTCCTCCAGCTTATAATCAGCCCAGTTCAGATAGCCAAAGGTCGGCTTATTAATGTAAACAGCTCCCTTAGCTTCCATACCTTCATAAAGCTGCCAGCCATCAGTTCCTTCGATACAATGTTCAACAGGAAGATTCTTTCCTTCATTTGTAGTAAGGTAATCTGCCTGATGTGTATCTCTTGTAAAGATAATCTCATCACCATTCGCCTGATACTGCGCAATCTTCTTCTTCACATTCTCTACGATGGCAACTGCCTCTTTACTTCCTAATGCTCCATCCACAAAATCCTTCTGCATGTCTACAACAATCAATGTTTTCTTCATAGTATCGCTCTCCTTTTCGTTATACATATTATCATTTTGATAATATGTCAAGAGGTTTTTCAAAAAAAATATGCTCTCTGTCTAACAGGGAGCATATCCTTTATCACTCATTATTCCATTAATACTCAGGCTTATTATCATTCTCTAATTCAATACCTGTTATAATACCTTCGCTTACCACAAATTCGAAGGAATCTAACTTGCTTCCGTTTGGATTATATACATTGTAATACTTATAGCTTGAGCCTTCCTCTACCTCGTAATGGAAGCCTGCAAGCTTCTCCTTTAAGGAATCTTCGCTCTCACCAAGCTTAATACCACATGGAATGGTCACATCAAAGGTAGGGTCATAATTCTTGTTTGTCTCAAAGGACTTCACAAAACAATTCTCCGGAATGGTTGCGTAATCAGCGTAATTACGAACAATCAATCTGATAGACTGGTTATTATATCTTAACTCAACCCAATCAAAATCTTCTGCTCCAACAGCCGTGGCAGAATTATTCTCCTGAATGGTAAAGCCATTTGCAAGGAACTCTGAAACAGGACATGGGAAGGTATATAAATGTCCCTCAATCTCAGCATTGAAGGTATAAAGGTCATCTCCAACCTCTGCCGGTGCCTTGTACTTTGTTACAAGGTCAGGAACTGTTTCATCAATAGAATTATCTGCCCCTTCAAGCTCTGTCATATTCTCAATTTCGATTTCTTCCAATACGCCACTCTCATTGTATACATATAAAGAAATCTCCTGATAATAATCATACTTATAAGTCATCTTATAGTACATGCTTCCTTCATAATCACTGGATGGTGTACCATATGCCGCAATAATATCATCCTTTGTAGAAACACCATACTGAATCCCCTTCGGAAGAATAATCTCCCAATCAGCATCCTTCATATAATAATTATCAAAGCTGATACCGGCTACCATACACTTCGTATACGGCTGTGTGTTCATAGAAAGATTAGCAAGCTCCGTAGATACCTTTACGTCATCCTTCGTCCATACCTCACCTACTGTATACTGGCTTGAAGATAAAGTCTGTGTTGCATCCTTTGTATAAGTAAAGCCTGCTGCCTCGAAATCCGAATACCACATAGGGAACTGAAGCACCTTACCGTTTACAGATACCTGGAAGGAATAAATATCTTCTGATAATTCTGACGGCATGGTCACCGAAGGTGCGTCTGCCTTCTCTGCCGGTGTTGTCTCAGACTCTGCCTCGGCCGCAACCGTTGTCTCTACAGCAGTTTCCTCTAATACAACATCCTGACTTTCTGACGGAATCTCTGCGCTAACAGTTTCCACAACCGATGCTTCCTCAACCGGCTCCTTAGCTGTCTCAGATACCTTTGCAAGCTCCTCTTCTAACCGGTTTGCAACCTCCTGCTCAATATAATCCTCCATCTGGTCTTTCACCATGTCTTCTGTTGCAGAACAAGCAGACAATGCAAATGTAGTCAACATCAGAACAGCGCTCATCATTAGTTTCTTCTTCATACTCTCTCCTCCTAAAGTAAATACATAAGTTTACTAAAAATCACAACTTATATCATACTACTTTCTGACAATTATTGTCAATAGTTTACATAAC
Source organism: Lachnospiraceae bacterium (assembly GCA_045579665.1). Classification (GTDB taxonomy): domain Bacteria; phylum Bacillota; class Clostridia; order Lachnospirales; family Lachnospiraceae; genus COE1. Next base: position 14,515 of record JAZNMO010000164.1, on the reverse strand, counting down.
GACTCACTTCTAATCTGTGTAGATACTGTATTTTGCACCTTCATAGCCTATATATTCTACACTATTCCAATTAAGCTCTGCTGTACTCTGTGCTGCCTTCGCAAGTGGAATACACTTATCCTTTCTGATAAAGAGAGGTACTTCATTTAATGCCACTTCTACAAAATGATATCCCTTGGGCATAATTTCCTGATATAAGCTGCCGTCAGGCATAAATTTTACAAGCATCATTTCCTCTGGCAGATACACACCTCTACCAATTGCATTCTGGGTATAAACAGGAGCTATCATAATCTCGTTTCCAAGCATTAACTGGTCTTCTGTCTGCACGGCAATTTTATCCTTAGGGTATACAAAGCCTAAAGGCTTAAAATACATATCGTCCTGTGTTGCGGCCTTCCCATATTCACTGTACAAATATGGTATCAGGCGATATCTCACCTCAATTACATGTTTAAAATCCTCAATCTCCTCAAACTGATAGCATTCCTGCTCTCTCGTTCCCAATGCCGCATGATTACGCATAAGTGGTGTAAAAACTCCCAAAGCCAACCAGCGTAATACAAGTTCTCTGGTTGCATTGCTTCCAAAGCCACCCAGGTCCGCACCAATATACAGGAAACCACACATATTTAAGGATGGCATCATCTTCAAATTCAGCAAAATATGAGACCACCATGACTGATTATCTCCTGTCCAAATACCGCCGTAGCGATGCATACCAATATAAGACGAGCGTGAAAACAGAAGAATATCCTTATCCGGTGCAATCTTCTGAAAGGCTTCTCCTGCTGCCCTTGTCATATTGAAGCCATAAAGATTATGGATAAGGTCATGGCGTACCATCTCTCCATTTACATTATGATAAAAGCGTTTATAATCCTCAGGATTATTCTGCAGGCTTCCCATAATGCTTCTAATCTTTGCCGGCAGCACATTTGCCGTATTCATAATATCATCACAAGGCTCTAATGGCTTATCCGCTGTTCCTGTAAGCTGCGAGGCATACTCTACGATTGCCTCATTCAGTGCTGCCACACCTTCCTCTGTATAGAAAATGGCAGGCTCATTCATATCATTCCAAAAGCCATCAATCCCCTGGTCAATTAAGAAAGCATACTTCTTACCAAACCACTCCCTTGCCTCCGGATTCATCACATCCGGAAAATGCGTCCATCCCGGCCAAACAGCAGCCACAAAATCACTGCCATCCTCACGCTTGCAGAAGTATCCCTTTTCCTTTCCTTCCTCATACACCTCGTAGCCATCCTCAATCTTAACTCCCGCATCAATAATCGGAATCAAATGGATATCCTGTGCCTTCATCTTCTCCACAAATGCCTTAAAATCAGGAATTCTATCTTTATCAATCGTAAAATCCTTATAGGACTCCATATAATCAATATCCAAATAAAGCATATCCATCGGAATTTTGTTATCTCTATAACCTCTGACTACCCTCTCGAAATCCTCCTGCGTACGGTATCCCCAGCGGCTCTGTCCAAAACCGAAGGCAAACTTTGGCGGAATATAACTCTTACCAATAATCTTTCTAAACTGCTTTACAATATCATAGGCAGACTCTCCATCTATCTCATATACATATAAATCCGCACGTTCACAGGAAACCTTTAACAAATCTCTTTTGGTATAGCCTATATCAAACTCCAGCTTTCCCGGATAATCAAAGAAGAATCCCTTCTTACACTTTGGACCGTCTATTACAATAAAATTGTGTGCTCCATATAAAGAAACCTTCTCCTCTGTGTGATTCGGGTCATCTGCACAATTACTGACATAAATATATCCACGCTTATTAATTCCCCTGTTTGCCTGTCCCAATCCATAGATTACATCTTCAGGCTCCATCTCATATTCGAAGGTAAATCCGTCTTTATCTGTGGAAACGTTACCAAAATTAAATAAATTTTCACTTGCTCCTATGCTCTCTACAACTGCTTCCGTTTCAAACGGCTTGCCAAATACATACTTTCTAACCATTGAAAATCCTTCCTCCTACTACAACATATCGCGATAGAAAAACAAATGACTCTTTCAGCGCACTTGTTTTCCTCTCGCATAGAGTATAACACATTATCAAATAATAAAAAACTCACATACAAAATAAATAATCGAACCAACCAGCTTTCCTAATGCTACTGCCGTGACAATCATCCCGAAACCGCCATGAAGCTTCATGCGCCTTGCAAAAATTGGTATAGAATCCAGCAATTCCGCAATAGCAAGCGCAAGACATCCCACAAAAATACCGGTAAAAATACCGATAACAGAAAGCAACAGATTCGTAAGGATATCATATACTCCTTGCGGTAGTAGAAGCATAGCCTCTCCCAAATGTAAAGGGAAATCAAAAATCGATGCAACACACCCAAGCATCGTTCCTGCTATAATAAATTCCTCATATAAAATTTCACACTTTGCTGTATTGGTTTTATCAGCAAAGCGCGGAACCAATCCTACTACAAAAAGGACTGTAAATACCCCTGTTGCCACCATAATCCCAAAGCAAAATCCACAAACCACCAGAATGATATTATCAATCAACATCTATTTCCTGCCCTTCTCTTTCTGCGGTTTCAGCTAACATCATATTTACATCTCTTTCATAATTCTTCATTTCCACCTCCAAAGGTGTAGGGTCCTTTGAAAGCTTCTTTCCACCTATATGATTATAGAAGACCATAATTCCCACAAACAGACCAATCGAATAGGCAATCTCCAGTATGGTAAATCCACCTGAGCTTCGCCCTGTTATAATGCGATATGTTTTTGAAAAAATACTGTTTATCTGCACATCATTATGAAATGCCATAATCGTAAAAGCAGTTCCTATTAAGCTAATCGCCGCAACCAAAGCAATCTTTATATATCCGATTCCCTTTTCATGCTTCTGTTTATGAATTCTCTCCAAAATAATCGAATTTTCTCCCAGACTCTCCACTCTGACTCCCGGAAAGCTCCTGCTCAATAATTCAATTATTTTCATAATACTAATAACTACCTTTGTCTTTCCGTTTTTGCGAAATTTATATACCTTTATGGAATTTGCCTTTGCCTTGACTACCGGGTCCTCACAAAAGATACTCGCCACCTTTTCCAAGGTAATATCATCCTGTAATGCCTCAACCTTCTGCCTTGCCATAATATATAGTACTGTCCCTGTCACTGCTTTACCCTCCTGCAAATAACCTATTTCTTCCTTTGAATCTAGTTTTTGCGTAAAACAGTGTTTTATACATTATTTTATAATCTTAATCACTTCCAGCTTTCCATCCCTGCTTCCATGGATATGACGCTTTTGCAATCTGTACTGCTCCAAATAGTCCCATATCTCCTGTGTGATTCTTTCTCCAGGATACACAATCGGAATCCCCGGAGGATATGGCGCTATCATTTCTCCCGCAATCTTTCCTACCGCTTTGTTCCAATCACAAGCTGACGTCTTTGCAAAATAAGCCTCTCTTGGACTCATCACCTGCTCTGTCACCGGAAGCTTCCTTGCACTTAGCGGCTCTTTCTCCTGTAAATGCTTTTCATATTCTCTGCTAATCTCCTCACAGGCATGAATCAATCGCTCTATATCTTCCTTTTTATTCGCATAGGTGATAATTGCAAGCACATTTTCCGAATCTGCAAGCTCCATATTTACCGCATATTTCTCAAACAACAGCTCTTCGAGCTCATATCCGCCAATTCCCAATTCTTTTGCGCTGATAACAAGTCTGGTTTCATCGATTGCGCAAACAGCAGCCTGTCCTTCTACCTCTTTGCCCATACAGTCAAAGCCATTAATCAGACGGATGCGTTCTCTTGCGCTTCTTGCCAGCTCCAGAGCCTTTTGCTGCATATCACTTCCGTGCATTGCAAGCTCATAGCGCGCACAATCAAGAGATGTCATCAGCAAGTAATTCGGACTGGTACTCTGTACCAAATGAAGATTCGTTGCAAGACGCTCCCTATCCAACGCTTGTTTCGTCTTCACATGCAAAACAGAGCTTTGCGTTAAAGCCCCCGTTACCTTATGCATGCTCTGCACACACATATCTGCTCCTGCCTGCAATGCGCCCATTGGCAATTCCTCATGAAAATATACATGTCCGCCATGTGCCTCATCTACCAAAAGCATGGCACCATACTCATGACAAACCTTTGCAATCTCCTCTACGTCAGAAACCACACCATAATAGGTTGGACTCACCATAAAGAATGCCTTACAGTCAGGATTCTCTTCCAGTGCCTCTCGTACAGACTTGGGACTGATTCCTCCCTGTATCCCCCATTCAGCTAATACCTCCGGCATGACATAGCAAGGCTTCGCTCCAGACATAATCATTCCCATCATCGCTGACTTATGAGCATTTCTTGCTACAAGGAGCTTATCCTTATCCACCGCACTGCTTAAAATCATCGCCTCATTTCCACAGGTTGTTCCATTTACAAGAAAATAACTCTCATCTGACTGATATAATTCACTCAACAATTCCTGTGCTTTGGCTATGGCCCCCTCCGGGCTGTGCAAATCATCCGTGTACGGCGTTTCTGTCACATCATAGGCAAAGATCTGCTTGCCCACCTTATCCGTCCATCTTGAACTTACGCCCTCTGCCATCCTGTGCCCCGGTATCCTGAAATATGCCGGCTTTGTCTCTATCAGCTTATCTATCGCATCCAACAATGGGATTGTATTCTGGTTCATATGATTTTCCTCTCCACAATTCTCTTTTCATTTAGTATACTATTATAAAACACCAAGTTACAATGCTTATTAATAGAATTTACTTTTGTAAATTCTATTAGTTCCATATGTATTGAATTTATTGCTAAAAGGAGCGTAATGCTATGCCATATTTATATGAAACCCATTTACACACACGTCAGGCGAGTCTCTGCGGCTCAAGCAGCGGTGCTGAATATATTCCTTACTATAAGGAGCTTGGATATTCCGGAATCATCGTCACAGATCACTTTTTTAATGGTAACAGCTCCATTCCCAGAGCACTTCCTTGGGAAGAGAAAATAGAGCTTTTCTGCAAGGGTTATGAGGATGCAAAGGCAGAAGGTGACCGTCTGGGCCTTCAGGTATTCTTCGGTTGGGAATGCAACTTTGATATGGATGAATATCTTATCTATGGACTGGATAAGGAGTGGCTTCTTACCCATCCTGAGATGATGGAGTGGGACCACATTACTCACTTTAAAGAGATTACAAAGGCAGGCGGCTTAGTCGTTCAGGCGCACCCTTTCCGTCAGCGTGATTATATGAACTGTATCAACCTTCACCCTTACCAATGTCATGCATGGGAGATTGCCAATGCCGGCAATATGACTGACCATAATCAGCTTGCCTACCGTTATGCTAAGGAGCATGGTATTCCTATGACGGTAGGTTCTGATATTCACAAAACCAACACTGTCAACCTCTACGCCATGGCATTTGACGAGCCTCTGACAAATATTCATGACTATGTTACACGAGTGAAAACAGGTTTGGGCTACTCATTGCAAATACCTGACAGCCAACGTCAGTGGGATGAGAGTATTACTACACATTTACCTCTCTACTTTTATGATAAGGAAAACAACAAAAAACACATCACAGACCTAAAGGAATTGTTCCAATAAATGATAAAATTAACCGTAATGGAATAGAAACGGTGCTTACGTTAACACTAACCAAAGAAAGGAAGTAAGCTATGGAAATTGAACGTAAATATACATTAAAAAAACTCCCGGAAAATCTTGAGAGCTATCCTTGCCGTATTATCGAGCAGGCGTATCTGAATGTAAATCCTGTCGTGCGTGTACGCAGGGACAATGATAACTATTATCTGACCTACAAGGGTTCAGGTATGATGGCAAGAGAGGAATACAATCTTCCGCTTAATAAAGAAAGCTATGAACATCTCTTGGAAAAGGCAGACGGGAATATTATCTCTAAAAGGAGATACGTTCTACCAATTGAGAATCCTATGTTCTCAGAGGACTTTGTTCCACTAGCCGACACAAAGCTTGAAATAGAGCTTGACGTGTTTGCCGCTCCCTTCGCACCGCTCATTATGGCAGAAGTGGAGTTTCCAAGCATTGAAATGGCAAATGCCTTCATCGCACCCGACTGGTTCGATGAGGACGTCACAATGAATCCGACATACCACAACTCCGCTATGAGTCAGAAAGTACTGCACAAATAGTCAAAATGCCTACCGTGAAAATACTCACAGTAGGCATTTTATTTCTATCCAACAACTCTTGCGCCAAACGGCATCAATGCCAGCTTGGCAATCTTAAACTGCTGTAATCCAAACGGTATTCCAATGATTGTAACACACAATACCAATCCCATAACTGCATGCTCAATTGCAAGAGGCAGTCCTGATACTATCAGCCAAATGATATTCAATAGTAATGAACCTGCGCCTCCACCATACTCTACTTCCTTACCAAATGGGAAGAAAGAGAGTCCTGCAAACTTAAAACACTGTGTCCCAACAGGTATTCCGATAATCGTAATGCACCACAGACAACCTACAATGCACCAGCTCAATCCACTAATCAAACCACCAAAGATAAACCATAACACATTACCTAAACATCCCATACTTTACACCCTCATCTTAAAGTCTTCATATCCAAAATGCTTCACTACCTGCCAGTTACCGTCCTCATGCAACGCAATAATATCAGGCAATTCCATACCGTTAAAGGTATTGTTCTTTACCATGGAATAAATCGCCATATCACCAAATACAAGCCTGTCGCCTACCTGCAAAGGCTTGTCAAAGGAATAGTCTCCAATAATATCTCCCGCAAGACAGGTTGGGCCTCCAAGCCGATATGTATATGCCTTCTCTCCCGCTTCACCCGAATCAAATAACGGCGGACGATACGGCATCTCGATAACATCCGGCATATGACACGCCGCAGAAGTATCCAATATAGCAATCTGCATACCATTATCAATGATTTCAAGCACCTCTGTTACCAAGAAGCCCGCATTCAAAGCAATCGCTTCTCCCGGCTCAAGATAAACCTGCAAATCATATTTCTCCTGCACCCTATTGATAATCTCGATTAATTTATCCACATCATAGTCATCTCTTGTGATATGATGTCCACCACCAAAGTTCAGCCACTTCATCGGGTACAGATATTTACCAAACTTATCCTCAACTGCTGTCAAGGTCTGCTCCAAGGCATCCACATTCTGTTCACAAAGACAGTGGAAATGAAGTCCTGAAATCCCCGTAAGCTCCTGTGGCTCAAAGTTCGCCAAGGTCACACCAAGTCTTGAACCTGCCGAACATGGGTCATAGATAGCATGGTCCTGCGTAGAACACTCAGGATTGATACGAATACCGCATTCCACGCCTGCCGCAAGTGCCTTCTGTCTATACTTCTTCCACTGTGTAAAAGAATTAAATACAAAATGATCACAAATCTCTAACAGCTCGTCCATATCACGCTCAGGATATGCCGGTGAAAATACATGATTCTCACAACGTTTCTTTTTACCGCTGATATCCTCTATCTCCTTAGAGCACAGCTCCTCGAAAGCCAGCTTTGCCTCATATAGGCCGCTAGCTGTCATACCATCCAGATATCTTCCGATCAAAGGATAATAGTGATACATGGAAAATGCCTTCTGCGCCAACAGTATCTTGCAGCCTGTCTCGTCACAGACTCTTCTTAAAATCTCTAAATTATGTCGAAGGAGACGCTCCTCCACCACATAACAGGGTGTTGGAACCTCTTTATAAATACTTGTCTTATTCATAGATTAATCCACCAGCACCGGCTCATGGCTTTCCTGCCATGGGAGTCCCCACTTATTCAATGCTTCCATGTATGGGTCCGGGTCAAACTCCTCTACCGTATATACACCCGGCTTATTCCATGTACCTGTAAGAAGCATCATCGCACCAATCATCGCAGGTACACCGGTTGTATAAGAAATAGCCTGTGAACCAACCTCCTGATAGCACACCTGATGGTCACATACATTATATAAATAATAGGTGTTCTCCTTACCATCCTTCTTACCTGTAAAGATACAGCCAATGTTTGTCTTACCCTTTGTACGAGGACCAAGGCTTGCAGGGTCAGGTAAAAGAGCCTTTAAGAACTGAATCGGAACAATCTCCTTACCCTCATAGTTAATTGGTGTTGTTGAGAGCATACCAACATTCTCAAGACAGTTCATATGTGTTAAGTAGCTCTGTCCAAATGTCATGAAGAAACGGATTCTCTTCACGCCCGGAATATTCTTTGCCAAAGACTCAATCTCCTCATGATGTAATAAATACATATCCTTCATTCCAACCTGATCGAAGTTGTACTCACGCTTAATACTCATAGCCGGAATCTCTACCCAGTGACCATTCTCCCAATAGCTTCCTGGAGCAGATACCTCACGAAGATTAATCTCAGGATTGAAGTTTGTTGCAAACGGATAACCATGGTCACCGCCATTGCAATCCAAGATATCAATCGTATCAATCTCATCAAATTCATGCTTTAATGCATAAGCACAATAAGCCTGTGTTACACCCGGGTCAAAGCCAGAACCAAGAAGCGCAGTTAAACCAGCCTCCTCGAACTTCTTCTTATATGCCCACTGCCATGAGTAGTCAAAGTAAGCGGAGAAGCCCTCTTCCTTACAACGCTTCTCATAGATTGCCTTCCACTCAGGGTCATCTAAGTTCTCAGGCTCATAGTTAGCAGTATCCATATAGTTAACACCACACTCTAAGCAAGCATCCATAATTGTTAAATCCTGATAAGGAAGTGCAATATTCATAACCAAGTCAGGCTTAAAGCTGTTAATCAATGCTACAAGCTCATCCTTATTGTCTGCATCCACCTGTGCTGTGTGAATAATAGTCTTACCTCCGTCAAGCTTAGCCTTTAATGCATCGCACTTAGACTTTGTACGACTTGCAATCATAATCTCCTCAAATACTTCACTGTTCTGGCAGCACTTATGAATTGCAACACTTGCTACACCGCCACATCCGATAATTAACGCTTTTCCCATAGTTCCTCTATCCTTTCTTATCTCAAATCTCTTATCTATCACTCCGGCAAACTCTCTTCGCCGACCAATATCTATCTGATATGCTTCTCCTCAAGCTTCAGTAAAAGCTCTCTTAATACCTTTAACGCCACTGCTGTTGATGCTCCGCTTGCATCCAACAAAGGTGACAGCTCATTAATATCACAGCCGACAATATCAAGCTCGCCAACCTTCAATATCGCATCCAAAAGCTGTAAAAAGCTGACGCCTCCTGCCTCCGGTGTTCCTGTTCCCGGAAATGCCGAAGGGTCCAGTACATCCAAATCCAACGTAAAATATACAGGCTTTCCCTTTAACTTCTCAATCACCTCTTCTAAACCATCAAAGTTAAACTTATGTGTCTCCACATGCTCCTTGCCCCATGTAAACTCAGCTCTTTCTCCGCTTCGAATACCAAACTGGTAAATCTTACCATCTCCTACAATATCCCATACTCTATGAAGCACTGTCGCATGAGAAAGTGTTGCACCTAAATAATCCTCTCGTAAATCCGCATGAGCATCAAAATGAATCACGTGCAAATCAGGATATTTCTTTGCCACACTTCTTACTGCACCAAGTGTTACCAAATGCTCTCCGCCAATCATCAGTGGCAGCTTACCGCCTGCAAGCACCTCATCTGTATACTCTTGTATCGCATCCAGAGCCTTATTGGTATCTCCAAAGCAAAGCTCCAAATCTCCGCCGTCAAATACAGCGGCATCCTCCAAATCCAAGTCCTGATATGGACTATACGTCTCCAAACCATAGGACTCTGCACGCATTGTCTTACTTGCAAAGCGTGTACCCGGTCTGTATGATGTCGTTGAATCAAATGGTGCACCAAACACTACGATTCTTGCCTCATCAAACTCCTTATCACAGCCTAAAAAGGTCTCTATATTTCTACTCAACATGCTCTAACATCTCCTCTACATAATTCGGTAATGCAAATGCTCCCGCATGAAGCTGTTCATTATAATACTTCATCTTCAAGCCATATGCTTTCCACTCATCCACTCTTTGGTCTGTTAGCGGATGATACTTCTTCGAAGCAAATCCAAACAACCAATGTCCTGACGGATAGGTTGGAATATGCGCCTGATACACCTTACTAATCGGGAAGGATTCTACGATACGCTTATGCGCTCTCTGCATTGCTACCGCATCCGCAGGATAAAACGGACTCTCATGCTGATTCACCATGATACCGTCCTCCTTTAGAGCCTTATAGCAGTTACCATAAAACTCCTTGGTGAATAATCCCTCTCCCGGTCCAAAGGGGTCTGTAGAATCTACCAGTATCAAATCATAGGTATCCTCAAAGCGTCTGACATACTTTAAGCCATCCTCATAAAAGCACTGTACTCTTGTGTCCTCAAACCCACATGCCGTCTGTGGCAAATGCTTCTTACATGCTTCTACAACCTCTTCATCTATCTCTACCAAATCAATCTGCTCAATAAACGGATAACGTGTCAGCTCTCTTACCGTACCGCCATCACCGCCACCGATTACCAGTACTCTTCGCACATGAGGATGTACCGCCATGGGTACATGTACCATCATCTCATGATAAATAAACTCATCCTTCTCGGTCAGCATCATATAACCATCCAAGGTCAGGAATCTTCCAAACTCCTTGGAATCAAAGATATCGATTCTTTGAAACTCTGACTGACTACTGTATAGCTGCTTATCTACCTTTATCGAAAGCTGCACATTCTCCGTGTGCTTCTCCGTAAACCATAATTCCATATTAATTACCTGCCTTCCCCGAACGAATTCCCTTCATTACGTTCAAATGATTGATTTCCATATCCTCAGGTCCTGTCATGGAACAGCCCTTCTCTTTGGCATATACGATATAATCCAGTATCTCCTGCGTAATCAGCTCACCCGGCGCAAGAATCGGAATCCCCGGCGGATAACACATGACAAACTCCGCACAAATCATGTCCTTACACTGCGCAAGCGGTAAAGACTCCTTCTCTGAATAAAAGGCATCCTGTGGTGAATAAATTACCTTTGGATTAATATACTCCGCTGTCATCTGCCCTGCTCTGTCCTTCTTATGAAGTCTGCGAATCTCTGAAAGTGCTCCAACCAATCTCTCAATATCTCTTGGTCTGTCACCTACTGACACATACGCCAATATATTACCAATATCTCCAAACTCCGTCTGAATGTCATATTCATCTCGAAGCAAATCATAGACCTCAATACCAGCAAGTCCTACATTCAAGGTATTTACAGACAGCTTTGTCATATCAAAATCATAGACGGAATCGCCATTTACAAGCTCCTTGGAATAAGCATAGTAATCACCTATCTTATTAATCTCCGCTCTGGCATACTCAACCATTTCCTTGACCTTTTCAAAAATCTCCTCACCGTGAAGCGCAAGATTTCTTCTGGAAATATCAAGACTCGACATCAATAAATAAGAACCACTGGTAGTCTGTGTCAGATTAATCACCTGTCTGATATGGCCCTCGCTCATAGAAGGTCCAGCCAACAAAAATGACGACTGTGTCAGCGAACCGCCCGACTTATGCATACTAACCGATGCCATATCAGCACCCGCCTCCATGGCAGTCATCGGAAGTCCCTTTCCAAAGTAAAAATGAGTACCATGTGCCTCATCCACCAACACCTTCATTCCATGTGAATGAGCAAGCTCAGTAATCGCCTTAAGATTAGAACAAATACCGTAATAGGTCGGATTATTGACAAATACTGCCTTAGCATCAGGATTCTCCCTAATCGCCTTCTCCACCTCTGAAACACGCATACCAAGAGCTATCCCCAGCTCATGATTGGTATCAGGATTCACATAGACCGGTACTGCTCCTGACAAAACCATTATATTAATCACACTTCTATGTACATTTCTTGGCAGAATAATCTTTTCGCCACGCTTACAAACCGACAATACCATACTCTGTACTGCCGATGTCGTACCGCCCACCATAAAAAATGCATGCGCCGCACCAAAAGCCTCTGCCGCCAGTTCCTCTGCTTCCTTAATCACAGACACGGGATGGCAGAGATTGTCCAGCATTTTCATGGAATTGGCATCCACACTCAAACACTTCTCTCCCAAAAAATTAGTCAAATCAGGATTCCCCTTGCCCCGCTTATGTCCCGGGACATCAAAGGGCACAATCCTCATACTTTTTAGTTCCTCCAAAGCCTCCATAATCGGGGCTCTTTCCTGATTACCCTTCATCGCATTACTCCAACACTTAATAAATATTCGTACCACTGAAAATCTCTATCATTTCCTGACGAAGATTGTTGCTAATCTGCAGTCTTGTCTTAGGAGCAATCTCATAAATATCTGAGTTAAACAGATAATTCTGTAAATCCAGCTCCTTAATCAGCATCTTCGTGTGGAAGATATTTGACTGATACATATTGATATCAATTGCGTCATACTTCTCTAAAGTCGCCTTATCAATATAATCCTGTATAGAAGTCATGGGATGGTCCATAAAAATCTTCTTACCCGCAACATTTCTTGTAAAACCACGAACACGATAATCCATCGTGATAATATCCGAATCAAAGCTTCCAATCAGAAAGTCCAATGTGCTAAGCGGTGTAATCTCTCCGCAGGTAGCTACATCAATATCTACACGGAAGGTAGCGATATTGGTCTCCGGATGATACTCAGGGTAGGTATGTACTGTAATATGACTTTTATCCAAGTGCGCCACAATCTCGTCATTATGATTGGTAAGATTCAAGGTATCCTCATATGCCATGGCTGCACTTGCTGCACTGCTCTGACCTGTCGGAATCATATTATCCTCTGCAATCAGAAAGGTTACACTGGCTCCCTGTGGCTCATAATCCTGTTTGGATACATTTAATACATGTGCGCCAATCATCTCTGTTACACGAAATAAAATCTTCGTCAAACGCTCTGAATTATACTGCTCATCAATATACGCTATATAATCTCTCTGCTCTCTGGCACTCTTTGCATAACAAACATCATAAATATTAAAGCTTAATGACTTTGTTAAGTTGTTAAATCCGTAAAGTTTTAACTTTCCTTCCATTGTATCTTCCTACCTTCTCTTATTACTTTCATCTTCACACAACCGCTTCACCAGACCAGCACATCAGCTCTGCAATACGCTAAGCCGGCAAAGCAAATTTGACAAAAAAAACGAGTGGAACAAACAAAAATGTTTCTCCACTCGAAAAATTCATCTTATTGGATATTCAGCAACATGATTCGCATGCCATAAATGGCAAACACTCACTCCTGCTTCGCATATACTGCCTAACAATCTGTTATCATCTAACGCTGTAGCACAACATACGTCGAAATACCTAATGATTAGAGTCTATATAGCAAAAAAATTTACTTTTACTACTCTTATTGATTTTCACAAGTGGGTCGTACACAATGCCGTGTACAATACAGTGTCCAAAGACACCAAACCTGACCATATGGTCATAAATTAAACGTAATCACACAATACTGTGATTATGGTTATATAGTTACCAACTTATAAAAAAGTGTTGCCCAGCGGCAACACTCTGCAAGAATCAGACAATCTGATTCTTGTTCTACTATCACCACTTTGCATGCACTTTCCTATTCCGTGAAATTCGGATGCTCCTACATCCTATCAATAAGGCTCTAACCGCCTTAGTATCAGCTGTTATGAATCTTCCTAATATATAACAGCTCTTATCGAGGCTTATTATATGTTATGTTGCCTAAGATTGCAATAGTTTTTTCACATATTCTAAACAAAAATTTTACTGCCACTAAACTTTCTAATTTGTAAACTTTACAGCTGTACCATATGCCACAACTTCTGCTGCACCTTGCATAACTGCTGCAGACGAATAACGAATTGCAATCACTGCATCTGCCCCTAACTCTGTGGCTTTCTCTACCATTCTCTTTGTTGCCAATGCTCTGGCATCATTCATCATATCATTGTATGCCTTTAACTCTCCACCTACCAAAGTCTTAAAGCTCTGTGTAATATCTCTTCCCAAGTTCTTTGTCTGAATGGTACTTCCTGTTACCAAACCTAACATCTGTGTTTCTTTTCCGCTTACATAATCAGTAGTTACTAAGATCATCTTCTTCTCCGCTCCTTATCTCATTAATCCTCTCAATCAGTACATATATTGCTACACCGGCAATCAATAATGGTACAATACCGAATAAAAGCTTAACAATCAGCGGTAGTCCAGGTATTAACAACACTACCGTAAAAAAGAACAAATAATACGCCACCAACAGCGACACAATAATCACTGGTGCTATCATTTTTTTCGTATGCTTATTGTTCTGCTCCATCCTGTCTCCTCCTCTGCATTTCCGTATCAATATATGTCATATATTATAACATTCGTTTTGCGATATGTTAAGCATTTATGTAAACTTTCCTTGCATTATCACCAATTACA
>JAZNMO010000163.1:0-3398 GCA_045579665.1 Lachnospiraceae bacterium | reverse complement strand
CGGCTGCGGTTGCGTGCGTTTTAGAATAATTAAATAAAAACATCTAGCACCACTTATGCTCGGAACTCCTACTTTTGAGACAAATAGAGTCTGTTTGTGTATCAGTCAGGCAAAGCGGGAACAGCTCGACAAACCCGAATTTGCAAATTGTCTGACTTTAGTTGCTTTTATTTGATATTGTTGATAAAATAATATCAAGTATAAACGTTAAAGAAAGGATGGGTGCCATGTTAAAGAAAAGTAAAAATAAAACAGATATAAATCGTGACAAACAGCTTTTATTAGATGCAATGCAACAAATCATTGCCGGAAATCATAATCCAGTCTCCACAGAGGAATTCGAAGATACTACCCTCGTAGATTCTTTGAATGATGTTCTACTAGCATTAAAAAAGGTAAATAACCCATCCCTTATGAAATTAAACCAAGGCATGGAGCACATCGGTGATAATTCCTGTGTCAAAAAAATGCTCGAACAGGTAACAGCGCAATCAGAAGCTATTCAGAATATGTCCGCCTCCAGTAAAGAACTTGAAGCATCCATCGGTGACATATCTCATGAAATCGAAAATATAAAAGATGATGCGCATAATGCCATTGAAGTATCTCAAAGCAGTGTGGAACATATGACCAAGACCATTGATGCCGTAACCAGTTCTGCCAATGAAATTCGAAGCATCAATGATAAAGTCCAGGATTTCCATGAAAAAATAGAACAGATTACCCAGATTATTGATATGGTAAAAAAGATTGCAAGCCAAAGTGGTCTTCTTGCCCTAAATGCTTCTATTGAAGCTGCAAGAGCCGGTGAAGCAGGTAAAGGCTTCAATGTTGTTGCAACACAGATGCGAGAGCTGTCGGGTAACACTACCCGTTCCGCTGATACTGTTGTTCAGTATGTTACCGAACTTCGCACAAGTATTGGTGAGCTGATTACACTTGTAGATGATACTACAAAGCATCTTGAAGAAGGAAATGACATGGTACAGCAGTCCGTTGAAGACATCAATCAGATGAGTGAGCGAATGAAACTGATTAACGACCGCATTACAAACATCTACGATGCTGTAAATGTTCAAACTGATGTAACCAATGATTTCGTGCAATCCATTGATTCTATCGCAGAAAGCTATGATATCTTATCTCAGGATTGTATTACGACAGGTAACCATCTATATCGCATTGGCCGCTATATCGATACTACCAGAAATGATATTGCAAAAGGATTTTCAGCACTTACCATGCAGGATAGTCTTCATGTATTCCAGATTGACCACTTTGTACTGACATGGCGTATTTATAATAATCTGGCAGGCTTTGAGCAACTAAAAATTGAGCAGCTTAACAATCCTGGCGGTTGTAAATTTGGTAAATGGGCAAAAGCACAGACTGACACAAGAATTGCCAATAGTTCCGAATTCAGAGACCTCACCAAAAGACATGAAGATATTCATACCCATGCTTGTAACTCGTGGTATGCAGTTCAAGACGGCGATAAGGCTGCTGCACTTCATCAATTTGAGCTTACGCTTGACAGCTTCTATCGTTTCCAGGAAGCTATGGATAAATTCAGAAAATATATGCAAAGCTTAGGCTATACAGAAGAAACAGAATATCAAAAATTCTAAATCCTATAAAAACAACCAGCGTACATTTACGCTGGTTGTTCTCATATAATTAGCTACGGAGCTCTACTCCATAAGCCTTATTTAACTGTTTCAAAATCTTCTTAACGAATGCATCTACAGACTCTGTTGTAAATGCCTCGTCCTTTGGTGTGAATACAACAGTAAATGCCATACTCTTCTGGTCAGCTGCAATCTGCTCACCCTCATAAATATCAAAGAGTGAAATCTTTGTAATATACTTACAGGCTTCCTTCATAACAGACTCAATCTGTCCGCATGTAACATCCTTAGATACGACAAGCGCCAAGTCTCTCTGCTCCTCTGCAAACTTTGGAAGCGGAATAAATACAGGCTTCTTACCATAGTAGCAAGATAACTCCTTCAAATCCATCTCTAAGATAAATACCTGTGTACGAAGGTCGCAATCATCTGCGATATCATAAGCAAGCTTACCGAAGTAACCAACCTCCTTACCTTCGCACATAATACGTGCTGTCTGATATGGATGTAAGAATGTATTGCTCATATTCTCATAGGTAAACTCTACATGTAATGTATCTGCAATCTTTTCAGCGATACCCTTCATAGTATAGAAGCTTTCCTTCTCACCAAAGATACCAACACAAAGCTTTGCTCTCTCATCAGGATACTCTGTAAGAGGAAGTGACTTAGGCATGAATACATTACCAATCTCATATAATCTTCCTTCTAAGTTACCCTTCTTCTGATTACGAACAATTGCGTTAATCATAGATGCTGCAAGTGTGGTTCTCATAAGAGATAATTCCTCACTGATTGGGTTAACCAGTCTAATCGCTGTACGCTCTACTGCATCCTCAGGAAGTCTTAATAAATCAAGGTCTGAAGGTGAGAAGAAGGAATAATGAATACACTCGTATGCACCAACGCTGCAAAGTGCATTCTTTAATCTAAGCTCACTCTTCTGTGCAAGATTCAAGCCACCTGTTGTAACCTTTGCAGATGGAATAAAGGTAGGAACTACCTTGTCGTAACCATACATACGGATAACTTCCTCTGCGATATCCGGATAATTCTCGATATCCTCACGGAATGCAGGCACCTGTAAAATCAAGTTATCTCCCTCAATCTTTGGCGCAAATGCAAGGTTTGTCATAATGCGAAGAATATCATCATTTGGTACAACAATACCTAATACACCGTTTACCTTATTAATGCTTACTATCAACTCTCTTGGCTCTACGCTGTTGCCTGTATTTACATCAACATGCATACGAGAAACCTTACCACACTCTAACTCCTCAATTAAGTGAAGTGCTCTCTTCATCGCCATAACTGTTGCGTACTCATCTACACCCTTCTCATAACGTGCGCTTGAGTCTGAACGCTTACCTACAGCTCTTGAAGTCTTTCTGATATTATCACGGGCAAACTTAGCAGACTCGAATAATACACTGCTAGTTGTGTCCTTAATCTCTGAGTTCAAACCACCCATAACACCAGCTAACGCAACCGGCTTAACACCATCACAAATAACCATGTTCGCATTTGATAAAGTCAACTCTGTATCGTCTAATGTCACAATCTTCTCGCCATCATGCGCACGTCTGACATTGATTGCATTTCCCTCGATATCAGCGCAATCAAATGCATGCATCGGCTGACCTAATTCCTTTAAAATGTAGTTTGTGATATCTACCACATTAGAAATTGCATCAATACCAACAAGTGCAAGTCTTCTCTTCATCCATGCCGGAGACTCACCAATCTTAACATCTGTTACATAGTGAG
>JAZNMO010000162.1:0-12946 GCA_045579665.1 Lachnospiraceae bacterium | reverse complement strand
CAATGGCAATTTTAGCTGTCTTATTGTATAATTGCTATTGGATATTTTTTTTAGTAGCATAAAGAGAGTATACCAAAAAATCGCTGTGGTCTCACGACCTCAGCGATTTTTCTTTTATGGGACTTTTTTTACAGCCCCTTCTTTTGTAAAATTCTGATTTGTGCAAAGTGTACAAGTGAACACATAAAATTTTGGCGTAAAAATGGTAAGATAATACAATAAATGGTGGGGGTTTTGCTTGAAATAGAAGGGGTTATCTGATATATTTATTTTAATTGGCATATTATGTCAATTTATGTAAGCGCTTACATGCTTACAAGTAAAGAGGGAGGTTTTTTATGAGTAGGTTAAGGAGAAAAATGTACGGACGAATCCTTGCAGCTGTATTATCAGTTACATTGGTTATGTCCAACATGTCGACAGTAACAGCTACTGAAGTGACAGAATCTATGACCGAAGTAACAACCGAAGTTGCAACAGAGGCTTCTACAGAAGTTACAGTAGAGGCTACAACAGAAGCAACATCGGAAGTTGTTACAGAAGGGTCTACAGATGTTGAATCTTCCGTATCTGCTGAGACTGGCGAGGTATCTACAACAGAAGCTTCAACAGAAGCTACAACAGTAGAAACAACAACCGAAGCTGCAAGTGAAGCAGCAACAGAAGTAACAACAGAGCAGACAACCGAAGCAGTTACAGTGATAGCTGATGAGCCGGTTGCATTGGCTGCAGAGGCAGTGGTAGAGGGAGATATTACTGTTTCAACAGCGGATGAGTTTTTAGAAGCTCTGCAGAACATCCAGCCTGGTTATGCTATTAAGGTGAAGGCTGGTACTTACAAGTTCTCTAAGATGATTGTAATCGAAGAGAGTAATTCCGGTACAGAAGGTGCTATGAAGAAGGTAGTAGCTGATGGCGGAGATGTAACATTTGATTTCTCAGCAATGGGTTACACAGGTTCAGATGCTGATAAATCAAACAGAGGTATCGTTTTAGACGGTTCCTATTGGCATTTCTATGGTATTAGAATCAAAGAAGCAGCAGATAATGGTATGCTTCTTTCCGGTGATAATAACATTATTGAAATGTGCGTGTTTGAAAGTAACCATGATACAGGCTTGCAGTTAAGCAGATATCAGACAGGCTATGATGAGATTTCAGAGTGGCCTTCAAACAATTTAATAAAGAATTGTACATCTTTTAATAACGTTGATATCGAGGGTGAGAATGCAGACGGTTTCGCACCAAAGCTTACCTGTGGTGAAGGCAATGTATTTGACGGATGTATGGCTTATAACAATAGTGATGACGGTTGGGACTGCTATGCAAAGACTGCAACAGGTCCAATTGGTGTTATTACTTTGAAGAACTGTATCGCTTTCCGTAATGGTAAGCTGACAAATGGTCAGGGCTCAGCACAGGGCGATATGAATGGCTTTAAGCTTGGCGGTTCCGGAGTAGGAACACCTCACGTGTTGATTAACTGTATCGCATTTGAGAATGGTGCACATGGATTTACAGATAATAACAATCCAACAGCAGTTTCTTTAACAAATTGTACATCATTCAATAACAGCAGATATGAGAGCAAGAAGTCTAACTTCCAGATGAATAGAGAGAATGGTGGAAAGAATACAAACCTTTTATCATTCACAACAGATTCTATGGGTTCTGATGCATTTATCGGAACAATTAGCAACAGTGTATACTACAACAATAAGCCTGCTTATTATTCAGTAGTAGATACAACAGCTATTGCAAAGGGTGACAAGCTTGGAACAATCGTTACAGTGGCTTCAAGTGATTTTGTCAGCTTGACAGCTCCTGATACAACGACAGATTTCCATAAGGTATGGAGAGATGAGAATGGTAATATTGATACAAAGGGCTTCCTTAAGTTAACAGATAGCAGCGCATATGCTACTATGGCTTCTGACGGACAGGCACTTGGTGCAAGATTATCAGGCGACGAGTATATGGAAGTTGTTCCTGATTCAGGTAATGATGATACAACAGGTGATGATACAACAGGCGGCGATGATACAACAGGTGGTGATGACAACACAGGTGATTCTACTGTAGGTACTATCGGCGGAACTGACACATCGTTGAATGTATCAGAGTTAACAGCAGGTGATATTACTACAAATATGACAGTCGGAGATTTCGTTCTTAATGGAGCAGAAAGCAAATTGACTGTAGATGCAAATAGCAAATCTATCGATGGCTTTGATTTCACACAGAGATTAAAGACAAACGGTAAGGGTTCTATTACAAAGAGAAGTGTTCAATACTCAGCTACAGATGCAGCTACATTAATCGTATATGCACAGAGTAGTTCAAGTAAGGAGGACAGAGCACTTGTACTCGCAGATGCTTCCGGTAATGTAATTGGAACACAGACAGCACTTGGGGCTTCTATCAGCAAGCTTACATACGAGATTCCGGCAGCAGGTACATACTACTTATATTCTGCTAGCAGTGGAATTAATATGTATTATTTTGCAGTAGATTATCCGGAGGTAGAGGTTGAGGATCCAAAGCCTGAGCTTCCTACAGTGGATGCCATTGAGTCGTTAGACGGCATGGTTGATGTATGGGATTTCGGTGCAGAAGAATTAAATACTGGTATGAATAATAATCTTCTTACCGTAGATGATATTAATAGCTGGTATGCAGATACTGTAGTGCCGGGCTCAGCAGGTGTACAGCCATTGGGTGAGACATTCTATGATGATGGATTGACTGTATGTATGGGTGGTAAGGTTAATAATAGAATCCGTACAACAAATACAGCAATCTCAAGACATGATGAAAAGACAAAGGTGTTGGATGGTGTTACATATACAGGATATTTCTATTCTAATAGTTCAAAGACAGATAGTGTTTATGTTGGAGTAGAAGCAAAAGCAGGAGATATTCTTACCTTTGTAGTAAGCTCTAATGGAGGAAATTCTACAATCAATTTCCAGAACGTAGAAACAGGTGAAGTGATTGCTTCAGATGTCTATGAGGCTTCTGAAGCAGCAAAGATTATGACTTTCTATGCGCCAGCAGATGGTACTTACAAGATTTATTCAGTAGACGAGAAGTTAGTAGTATGCCGTGTTTACAGACAACATACACAGACAGTAAATGTAGTAGGTTATGTAGAAGCTCCGGCTGAATTAACAAATGAATATGCAGTAACATTTACAAATACTTCTACAGATGCTGTAATAGAAGCTACAGTTTCTAACGGTACGTATGCGGCAGTATTAAATGAAGCATATTCGTATGAAGTGGCATTGAAGAATGCTGATGGATATGTAGTAATTAGCGATGACGTATTCACATTAAATGTTGGTGATGGCGGAGACAATAATTATAAGCAGTTTGATGTAACGGTAGGTGCAGTTAATCTTGCAAAGGTTACAGGTACATTAAAGGGTATCGATGCAGCTACAGCAGCTAATTTAAGCGTTGCATTAAAGGCAGACCAGATTTATGTTCCGGCAGTAGCAATTGACGGTACAACATGGTCAGCTAAGTTAGAGACAGGTATTGAGTATGCAGTAGAGATTTCAGGAATCAATGATTATGAGCTTATTACTCCAAGTACAATTAAGGTTGCTGAAGAGTCTACAGTAGATATCGAGATTGCGAAGAAGCCTGTTTACGCAGTTACTCTTGATTTGGTAGGTGCAACAGCGGCAGATTTGGCAAATGCAACATTTACATTTACAAACTTAAATGAAGAAGGTTACGTATACACATTTACAGGTACAGAAGGTATCGAGTTAAGAGATGGTGTATATAGCGTTAAGGTAACAAACAGCGGTGCTTTTGAGCAGAGACTTACATCTAATATTAAGGTAAATGGCGCAGCTGTTACAAAGACGATTAAGTTCAATTCAGAGGTTACTGAATGGTTCTTTACAAGTGATGATTATACAGGTCAGACTTCTTATAATGGACTTGAGATTACCGGTGGTAAGAAGCACGGTGCTCAGTATGGTATGGCAATTAAGAATGGTTCTATCATTGTTCCAGTGTCAGGTGCTTGTGAAGTAAAGGTAAGCGTTGGTTATAACTGGGATATCAGCTTTGATGATGGAACTGTAAGCTATTTTGATGATACAAACAGCGGAGATAAGGATGTATCTTATTCTTACACAGGAAACGCAGGTACAGTTGTAATTAATGCAGGAGACAAGTGTACTTCTTACATTAAGAAGATTGTAGTAGTTGCGGCAGCAGAGTACAAAGAAGTTGTAACAGTAGGTGCAGAAGGCTGCGATTATACAACAATTAATGATGCTCTTGATGCAGTTCGAGCTATGACAAGAACAGCAGACCAGAGAGTAACAATCGAGATTCAGCCAGGCAATTATGAGGAAATGCTTGTAATTGATACACCAAATGTAACATTAAAGAATGCAAGCAAGACACCAAGCATTAAAACAAAGAACAAGGGTGTTGATATCGATGCTAATGCAGTAAGAATTACTTCTTACTACGGACATGGTTATACATACTATAGTATGGGACCTGATTGTAAGTATGATGAGGAAGTTCTTGAAGTAAGTAAAGAAAACGGATATCCGTTATTCGAGAATCCTGGAACAGGTACAACAAGCGGAAGCTATTGGAATGCTACTGTTGTAGTTTATGAGAGTGGATTCCAGGCAGAAGGCATTATTTTTGAGAACTCATTTAATCAGTATGTATCAGAGAAGGCAGCTAACGATGTAATCGTAGCGCAGACTTCAGCCAGAGAAGGCTCTGTGAAGAGAGCAGACATGAAGGCAGGAGATACAACAGTACAGAATAAGGCATATGTTGAAAGAGCAGCAGCTCTTGCAATGGCAAATAATGTATCAAAGGTATCTTTTGATAATTGTAAGTTTATCGGTCGCCAGGATACACTCTTTGGTGGAGTAGGTACGACAGCAGCATTCTATGATTGTGCTGTATATGGCGGAACTGACTATATCTTTGGTGGAATGACAGCAGTATTTGCTAAGTGTGACTTAGTATTTAATACGAGCGAAGATAAGAATGATGTAGGTTATATTACAGCAGCTCAGACCCAGAGTGGCAGAGGTATGTTAATGTACAACTGTACAGTAACATCTACAACACCAGGTGTTGATACAGCATCTGCATATCCTTCAAAGGCAGGATACCTTGGAAGACCATGGCAGGCAAACACGGGTGAAGCTGTATTCTATAATACAGTAATTGATGCATTAGATGCGCATTGGAGTGAAAATAATGCTTCATTAATCAATCCGGCTGGCTGGTTAAATTCATTAAGCGGCGAGTCAGTGATGAGTGCTGAGTACGGTACTTACGAGATGGCAGCAGGTGTAGATAACCAGAGCAAGAGAGCATCATGGGCAACTACAGTAACAGAGCCTGTATTGGCAGACGGAACAACTATTTCTGTAGAAGCATTCTTAGGCGACTGGGATGCATTTGCAGGCAAGGATATGGAAATCGTACTTCCAGATGGCAAGGTAGATAATACACCTTCTGATGATCCTTCTGATGAACCATCAGGAGATGCTCCTGCAACAGGTACTCCTGTTGAGTATGTATTCGATGCAACAGCATTAACAGCATCAGCTGATAAGGAAGCGGTTGCAGCAGGAACAACCTTTGCGGATGGATACTTTAAGGCAGAGGGAACTGTTACAATGAGAACAAACTCAGATGGAACAGTGAAGTCTGTAGAGTTAGGTAAGAATGCAACAGGTGCATTACAGTTCACAGTAAACGGTGTTGCAGATGTAACAATTGCAATGAGTAGTACAGGTGGTTCTAATACATCAGCTGTAGCTTTACTTGATGCAGATGGAAATGTAGTAGCAAATAATGAAGGACTTTCAGAGGTATCAACAACAGCTGCAACAACGATAACTTATACAGGTCTTGCAGCAGGAACCTATAAGGTGGTATCTCCTGAGTCAACATACAACAGAGGTGCAAGACTTTATAGTGTAGTTGTAGAGGATGCGCCACTTGTAGTAACAGAAGAGTATGTATTTGATTCAACAACATTAACAGCATCAGCTGATAAGGAAGCAGTTGCAGCAGGTACAGCTTTTGCAGACGGATACTTTAAGGCAGAGGGAACTATTACAAAGAGAACAAACTCAGATGGAACAGTGAAGTCTGTAGAGTTAGGTAAGAATGCGACAGGTGCATTGCAGTTTACTGTAACAGGAACTGCAGATGTAACAATTGCAATGAGTAGTACAGGTGGTTCTAACACATCGGCAGCAGCATTGATTGATGCAGATGGTAATGTAGTAGCAAATAATGAGGGTATCACAGAGGTATCAACAACAGCTGCAACAACTATGACATACACAGGACTTGCAGAGGGTACTTACAAGGTGGTATCACCAGAGTCAAGCTACAATAGAGGTGCTAGACTTTACTCTGTAGTAGTTGAGCAGACATCTTCAGGCTCAAGACCTGCAAGAGCAGATTGGGCAAACGTAGCAGCTCCTGTAATTACAGAAGTAGCTTTAGACACAGAAAATGCAAATAAGATTAATGTTTCTGTAAATGTATTTATCGGATATGATGGAGCAGACAGCGTAGCAGTAGCTATGAAGGATGCAGAAGGTAATGTAGTAGATACACAGAATTATGCTAGTGATGCTACAGAGGTTACTTTAACATTTGCTCCGGCTAATTCGGGAACATATACATTTGAAGCAACAGCAAGCCGTATCAATGAAACAGATAAGGCAGCAACAGAGACTAAGACAATTGACTTCGTATTACCATTAACAACTCCAAACATTAAGGGTGCTTACAATGTAGGCAGCGGAAATGTTGAGGTTGAGTGGGATGCAGTGAAGGAAGCCCAGAAGTATATCGTTTCTGTAGAAGGAACAGATATCTCAGTTGAGACAACAGAATTAAAGGCAACTGTAGAGGGCTTAGAGGTTGGCAAGACTTATACAATTAAGCTTGAAGCAGTAAGAGGAAACGATGTGACAAGTGCTACAGTTGAAAAGACTGTTGAAGCTTCAGCAGAGGTTAAGTGGTACTTCTCAGCATATGGTTCAAGTACAAATACAAGCAGCAATGGTTATGAAGAGTTAGCAGATGGCAGTGTAAGAGTTTACTCTACAGGTGGTAAGGGTAAGATTGTACCTGGTTCAACAGACGGTCTTGCATTCTACTATACAGAGATTGACCCTGCTACAACTAACTTTACATTAACAGCCACAGCTAAGGTAAATAACTGGACATTGTCAAATGGACAGGAAGGCTTTGGTATTATGGCAGCTGACCGTGTAGGTAAGCATGGTGATGGAACAATGTTCTGGAACAATGCATATATGGCAATCGCAAGCAAGGTAGAGTACTACTATGATGTAGAGACAGGTGCTATCACAGATGACTCTACAAAGGCTAAGGTTTCCATGAAGCTTGGTGTTGGTGCGCAGGAGAAGGTTGGTGTAACAGCTGAAAATCTTGCAGATTTCAACGCAAGCAAGACAGACATCATTAATGCTAACTTTGTATCAACTACAACAGCATTAGAGAGCTCTTGTGGTGCAAATGGAGCAGGTACTTACAATATTGTAGGTAACTATAAGGGTACAGAGCCGACAGGAACTGTAGAGAACCCAATTACAGAGTTCAAGTTTACAATTCAGAAGAATAATACAGGTTACTTCGTAAGCTATACAGATGCTGAGGGTAATACTGTAACAAAGAAGTATTATGATACAGAGGCATTAAGCCAAATTGATAAGGATTCTGTATACTTAGGATTCTTTGCTTCAAGAAATGCAGATATCACATTTACAGATATCGAGTTTACAACAATTGCTCCTGAGGATGACGCTCCGGCAGAGGGAAGAGAGATTACCTATGTAACACCTAACTTCCAGATTACATCTGCAACAGTTGCAAACTCAGCAGTATATGATTTGACATTCGTTGGTAATGCAGATGGTACTCTTGTAATCAAGGATGCTAAGGGTAATGAGGTTATTAATCAGACAGTTAAGGCGAATGAGAAGGTAGTTAAGGTAGTTGAGCTTGCATTAGGTAATAATAAGTTCGATGTAACATTTACTCCTGATGCTTCTTACAAGCCAAGTGAGTTTGAAGAGATGTTATCATATGATGCAGTAAGCTTCACACACACTGTAATCTTCAAGGCTTACGGTGAGGCAGGAGATGCTCTCTATGTAGCACCAAATGGAACTGCAACAGGTAACGGTACAAAGGATAAGCCTTTGGATGTATACACAGCAGTGAAGTATGTACAGCCGGGACAGACAATCGTTATTATGGAAGGTACATACGATTTAACAAGTACAATTAAGGTTGAAAGAGGTATTAACGGTACAGCAGATGCTATGATTTACATGGTAGCTGACCCTGAGGCTTCTACAAGACCGGTATTTGACTTCGGCGGACGCTGTGCAGGTATGGTAGTAGCAGGTGACTATTGGTACTTCAAGGGATTTGATGTAACAAGATCAGCAGATGCTCAGAAGGGTATGCAGATTTCAGGTGATTACAATATCGTAGACCAGGTAAATGCATACATGAATGGTAACACAGGTATCCAGATTTCAAGATATCTTGGAACAGATACATATGAGGATTGGCCGGCATATAACTTAATTCTTAACTGTACATCATATTTGAATGCAGATAGGGGTTACGAGGATGCGGACGGATTCGCAGCTAAGTTAACAGTCGGTGATGGTAACGTATTTGATGGATGTATCGCACATCATAATGCAGATGATGGTTGGGACTTATTCGCTAAGGTTCAGTCAGGAAGCATTGGTGATGTTACAATTAAGAACTCAGTAGCATATAAAAATGGTTATGTATTAACTGTTGATGGTAAGAAATTCTCAGAATTATCATTTGATGGAATTGAAACAGATGCCAGAAATGGTAATGGTTTCAAGATGGGTGGCGACAGTATGCCGGGTCAGCACGTTCTTGAGAACTGTATCGCATTCTTCAATAAAGCTAAGGGTCTTGATTCTAACAGTGGTCCGGACATTCAGTTATACAACTGTGTAACCTTTGATAACGGCAGCTATAACGTAGCACTTTATACAAATACAGCAGCCAATACAGCATATGTCGCAGATGGTGTTGTTTCTTACAGAAAGAATATTAGCCTTGATACAACAGAGACCTTTAAGTTAAAAGGTACTCAGGATACATCTAAGGTTAAGAATGCAACTACCTTCTACTGGGATGGTTCCGCTTCTGTGAATACAGAGGGCGTTAAGGTTGCAGATGACTGGTTTGAGTCGCTGACTTACACTGAGCCGACAAGAAATGCTGATGGAACAATCAACATGAATGGATTCTTAATATTAACAGATAAGGCAGCAGCAGGAGAGTCAATTGGAGGTTCTGCTTCAGGTGATGTAGTGATTGGTGAGGAAACAGATGGAACAATTGCAGGTGGTACAATTACACCGGTACAGCCATCAGAGCCTTCTAACCCAACAACACCTTCAAAGCCTTCTGTATCAGGTTCGTCATCACCTTCAGCAACAGTAATTCCTTCAACAGGAAGCTCTACTGTAATTGAAGATGGTATTGTGCCATTAGCTCCTATTGTTGACAGCTTTAATGGACTTCCAATCGAGGAAATCACATTCAAGAATGGCGATGCTATATTAAAGGCTGCAGTACTTCAGAAGTACTTTGGACGTAATATCAGCTTATTAGCTCATCTTGGAAACGGCATCGGCTTTACAATCAATACAATTGATATTACAGCACAGATGGCAGATATCAACTTAGGATATGCAAAGGAAGAGCTTGAGAGCTTTGCTAAGGACTTCTATACATGGGATCTTACACCTTCAAGAGAGACTGTACTTTCTATGGAAGTTGGTCTCCATGTACACTTAGGTTATGGATATGTAGGTAAGCCTGCATACATCTATGTAAAGAATGTATACACAGGAAGCTTTGAACTTTACAGAGCATGTACAGTAAATGAAATCGGTAACGTTGGTTTATTCACAAATCAGTTAACAGATGTCATGGTACTTGTACAGAAATAAGTAATTTGAGGGCGCGTTATGACGCGCCCTTTTTATGCAACAAATTCGGGCACAGCTCAACATTGCATTCGCATGCTCGATTCACAGCGCCTACGGCGCTTGCTCACCGAACGGCGTCGCCGTATACATCTATGCACGAATATGTCTGTTTGTGAGCAAGCTCCCACAGACTATTCGACATAGATGTACATGGCTCATGCAAATCCGAAATTGTAGTGGAAAAAAGTTTGAAAGTGCGGTACTATAAGATATTAGGAATACATGGATTTGTATAGAAAGGATAAGATACAGATGAAGTGGAAGAAATTTACGGTTAAGACAATTACAGATGCAGAGGATATTATTATTAGTACATTATATGATATAGGTTTAGAGGGCGCACAGATTGAGGACAAGATTCCGCTGACGCCGCTTGAGAAGGAGCAGATGTTTGTAGATATTCTGCCGGATGGACCGGAGGACGATGGTATCGCATATCTTAGCTTCTTTGTTGAGGATGATGGTAATGTAAATGCAGAAGAGATAGAGGCTAATATTAAGAGTGAGTTAGAGGATCTTCGTATGTTCATGGAGATTGGTGAAGGTACTGTTATGGTATCTGAGACAGAGGATATTGATTGGATTAATAATTGGAAGCAGTATTTCCATCAGTTCTATATTGATGATTTATTAGTCATTCCATCATGGGAAGAGGTAAAGCCTGAGGATAAGGACAAAATGATTCTTCATATTGATCCGGGTACAGCCTTTGGTACGGGTATGCATGAGACAACTCAGCTTTGTATCAGACAGCTTAAGAAGTTTATCACACCTGAGACGGAGCTTCTGGATGTAGGAACAGGTAGTGGTATCTTGGCGATTATTTCTTTGATGTATGGAATTAAGCATGCAGTGGGTACAGACCTTGATCCATGTGCAGTAGATGCAGTTTGTGAGAATATGGAAGTGAACAACATTGCACCTGAGAGCTTTGAGATGATGATAGGAAATATCATTACAGATAAGGCAGTGCAGGATAAGGTAGGCTATGAGAAGTATGATATCGTTGTAGCCAATATCTTAGCAGATGTATTGGTGCCATTAACACATGTAATTTTAAATCAGTTAAAGCCGGGCGGAATCTACATTACATCGGGAATTATTGATGATAAGGAACAGACTGTTGTGGATGCAGTAAAGGCAGCAGGTCTTGAGGTAGTAGAAGTTACCTATCAGGGTGAGTGGGTCAGTGTGACAGCGAGAAAGAATTCATAGTATATATTTGACAGGATAAGAGTGGAAAGTATGAAAAATGCTTTTCACTTTTTGTTTTGCGCATGGGCGTACTTTCACAGGTAAATGTCCTGAACATCGTCCAGATAATGGGAAATAAATAGCTCAACAGCATGATAGCTAAGCTTTGTTAAGTGTAAAATTGCATTAAACTCAATGGTATTTTTGAACACTAGAAATAGAATGCCTTATGAGCCAGTTTAAAATAAAACGCAACAATCGCTATGCAACGAAGTTATTCGAAAAAGGCATATCCTTAGGATAATACTTGGATAGAAGCATTTCATGCATTAATCATAAGAGAATGGTTAAACCGTTTCAAAATATTTGACGATAACCATGCTTACAAACTGGTATTTCAGTATATTGAAACATTCTATAATACGGTTAGAATACACAGCCCCCATGGATATCTTTCGCCAAATGAGTATGAGGATAAGTATTGGAAGGAACTAAGGAATTTAAAATTAATTGTAGGTTAAGAAGGGTGTTGTGAAAAAGTTTGTGCTTAATTAGTACTTTTTCTTGACAGAGTAATACCTTTGACATATTATGTAAACCGTGGTGATATTATGACGTTGGCGTCAAAATTGTATAAATATCAAAAAAACTTATATTTATACAGGTCCTAATGTTTTGCGAAGGTTTACAAGATTACTAAAATGGGAGGTGAAGATGTGATTCGGAAAGTGAATGTATTTGCTTTGCCATATGCAGGTGGAACGGCAACTATGTATAGTAAGATAGGAAGTGAATTTGTACAAGGTAATATTAATTTTATACCCATTGAATATTCGGGGCATGGCATAAGATGTACTGAAAAATTAAGGCATTCTATAAGAGAAATTGCAGAAGATGTTTACTATCAAATAAAAAGTTATGATTTAGAGCAGCCATATTGTATCTTAGGCTATAGTATGGGGTGTCTGGTGGCATATGAATTATATTATTTACTTGTAAAAAAGAGAAATAGACTACCTTTTCATATGATTATGTGTTCTATGCCTGGTCTGCAGGTTGTTAGAACTAATGATAAAATGAAAGAAATGAATGAAGAGGAATTGATTGATAAATTAATACGTTTAAAAGCAACACCTATGGAATTGATTCAAAATAAGAATGTGTTAAGTTTTTTTTTGCCACAAATAAAGGCAGATTTTGGGGCATATGAAAACTATAATCCTACAAAACACTATCAGGGAATCGAAGCTGGTGGAACAATCGTATATGGAAATGAGGAATTTAAATCAATATCTGACTTGAAGCAGTGGGATGAAATTTTTGGTGAGAAATGTGATTATATTGAAATGCCAGGAGACCACTTTTTTATTGTCAAAAATTATAGAGTTTTAGCTGAACTCATTCGATCAATTGTTAGTCGGAATAATTGCTATCTAGAATTGTTTGCAACATGAGAGCTGACTTTTTGATTTGTCGTTGAAATTAAGTGATATTTTTAAAATGAATAATAATTAGTGTCTGCTGATTAAATTTAAAATAGCCTTAAAACATTGATTTTACTGACTTCCTTATCTATCAGTGTTATACTAAAAGTGCACGGTTTATGAGAGAATTAAAACTTTTTTCGTGCAGTTTTCTATAGAAAAATA
>JAZNMO010000161.1:0-11404 GCA_045579665.1 Lachnospiraceae bacterium | reverse complement strand
TGGTTATAAAGTAAACCGTGCAGCAGATGACGCAGCTGGACTTTCAATTTCTGAGAAGATGAGAAAGCAGATCAGAGGTCTTGAGCAGGCTTCTCTTAACGCTGAGGATGGTATCTCTGCAGTACAGACAGCAGAAGGTGCTCTTGCAGAAGTTCATGATATGTTACAGAGAATGAACGAGTTAGCAGTTAAGGCAGCTAACGGAACAAACTCTGAGAACGATCGTAACTACATCCAGGATGAGATTGATCAGTTAGTAACAGAAATCGACCGTGTTGCTGAGACAACAAAGTTCAATGAGACTTATCTGTTAAAGGGTGACTCTACATTAGACAAGGGTTATTCTATGGTTTATAACAAGGAGCAAACTGGAGTTGCAGCTGCAGCTACTTTTAAACCAGATGCAGCTACAAGCGCAAATGTTAAATTTGAGGCAACAGCGGTTGCTAATACTGAGATTACAAATGCAGAAATGAATTCACTTGTTAAGTCTATGAAGAACTTAGGTGTTACTATTACAACATCTACAGACAAGACAACAGTTTCTATCGCATTAAATGGCGATGCTGCAAAGGATTTCTCTGTTGTAACAGATAAGACTGATGCTACAAAATTCCACATTTTAAATGCAGAAGGAAAGTCATTAGGTACACTGACAGCCACTAAGGGTAATATTGCTGGAACTGTTACAGTAATGGCAGATACCGTAGAGGCTCAGTATAGAACAGATGAATTAGTAACCTTCTATGATAAGGATGGTAACGCTATCTCTGCGAATGCATTGGAAAGCTATTTTGGTGTAAATACCGCTGGAGAAGCATGTTTGAACTCAGATGCCGGACAGCTTTATGATGAAGTAGGCAACAAGTTAGATATGGATGATATTAAAACCAAAGCTGCTAATTATGTTAAGGCAAATAAGGATCAGGTAGCAGCATTGAATATTAAGTTCCAGGTTGGTGCTGATTCATCAAGATCAAACAAGATTTCTGTTAATATCGACGCTATGTCTGCTAAGGGACTTGGAATCAACGGATTAAAGATTAATGGTGCTTCATCTGCTAACGCCGATGCAGCTGTTAATACAATCTCCGAGGCAATCCAGAAGGTTTCTACACAGAGATCTGCACTTGGTGCTGTTCAGAACAGATTAGAGCATACAATTAAGAACCTCGATAACGTTGTTGAGAATACAACAGCAGCTGAGAGCCAGATTCGTGATACAGATATGGCTACAGAGATGGTTAAGTACTCTAATGCTAACATCCTTTCACAGGCAGGTCAGTCTATGCTTGCACAGGCTAATCAGTCTAATCAGGGCGTTCTTAGCTTACTTGGCTAATTAAGAAAGTAAATTGTGTAATGTCGATTATATAGTCGATATACCATGAATGGAGCAGGGTCGTCGAAAGATGACCCTGTTTTGTTAAAGGAGATATAAGGAGGGGAATTATGTCATATCCGGTTTCGGTTTGTATTATTGCGAAGAATGAAGAAAAGCATATGGAGGAATGTCTAAAGCACCTGATGCCATATGATATGGAAATCATTGTAGTGGATACGGGTTCGACAGATAAGACAAAGGAAATTGCTTTAGAATACACAGACAAGGTCTATGATTTTGAGTGGATAAATGACTTTAGCGCAGCTAGAAATTTCTGCGCATCGAAAGCGTCTAATGACTGGATACTGGTAATTGACTGTGATGAATATGTAGAGAAGCTGAATAAAGAGCTATTAAGCGAGTATATGCAGAAGGTGCCTGACTATGCAAGCAAAATCCGCATCCGAAACCTTGCCAAAAGAAACAATGGTGAAGCAACTTATGTGGATGAAGACATTGTCCGTTTTTATAATAAGAAATATTATGAATTTGACTATCCAATTCATGAGAATGTCATGCCAAAGAAAGATGCAGGAATACAGCTTGCATGCTTTCAGGCGCCTATTGAGGTCATTCATCATGGATATAATATAGATGGAGAAGCAATGAAGAAGAAGCAGGAGCAAAATCTTGAACTGCTCTACAAGGCGTTGGAAAGTGAACCTGACAGACAGGCTTATACTTACTTCCAAATAGGTCAGTCGCTACAAGTATTAGGAGATATCAACAAAGCAATTGAAAGCTATGAGAAGAGCCTTTTGATTTATGATGATACTTCTAATCAGTATGTACAGATGTGCATTACCCAGCTTGCAACAGCCTATGCGCAGATAGACGAACCCAAGAAGGCAGTAGAGGTTATGGAGCGATACAAGGATAGAATCAAAACAGCCCGTTTTACCTACACCTACGGCCTTGCCCTGCTTGGCATACAGGACTTCCTAAAGGCACTGATGCAGCTGGTGCTTGCAACCACTATGCCTGACAAAGATTCTCTTGGAGAGGATTTGCTACAGTGCTATCAGTATATCATCAAGCTCTACCAGATGTATGGCGAGGATAAGATGGCAGAGGATTTTAGAAAGCGATATGAAGAAGTAAGATAAAAATAAGACGAA
Organism: Lachnospiraceae bacterium; assembly: GCA_045579665.1. Lineage (GTDB taxonomy): Bacteria > Bacillota > Clostridia > Lachnospirales > Lachnospiraceae > COE1. The sequence goes on along the minus strand of JAZNMO010000161.1, from coordinate 8,902 downwards.
GCATGGTGAAATTATCACCTGCTTCGCCGTATGGTTAATCGGTTATTGAAATTATCAATTACGAGCTTTGCTATACTCTTTAAACAGCTTTGCACGGTACGAATCGTCTTTAATGGCTCGCTGTAAGTCTTCAAGGCGATTGGCATCCAAAAGATATGCATATAGAGCATTCAGTTCCTCACGTCCTTCTTCACGCCCTTCTTCACGTCCTTCCTCACGCCCTTCTTCCATCATAAACTTTCTGTATTTCTTCGCATTAAATTCCGTCAATAACATACTTTGCACCTCACTCCTACATTTCAGCAGTATATCAACTAATATACCCTTGCCAATACATGTATCAATTGCTCTATCAATCGCTGCTTTTAAAGAATATCGCTTATCAAGATTATAGTTAACCTCTGCAATAAAGTAGGCATAGTCATGCAATCTCTTACAAGTATTCAGAAGCTCCTTGTTATGTCCGTAATTGATATTGAACATCTTAGCTCGACACTCAAGAGCGGGTTCCTCTCCATCCTTTAGTAAATCGAAAGCATCTGAGAGCTTAAGCTCTATTTCATCCGGTACATCTTCTCCACCATTATAGAAGATAACATACTGCGGCGTAGGGAGCTTTTCCAGCCTCTTGCCATAGATATTCACATTTGTCTCGGCGATATATGCTTCATATAGCCTTGCAAAGTACATAAGCCCGCGAATCGGCATGTTTGGATTATAGGTTGACTGGTGTTCGTAGAGATTCAGCATGGATGAAAACATAAAAGATATGTCATTTTTCATAGAGAGATATATGACATCCTCTAATGTTGTGATTTGCAAGTCGTCTACATTGGTATAATGCGTATGATTGACTGCATTATACAAGTCAAGTAAATCCTTTTTATCTGAGAATACTCGCTGAAATAAATGGTCCTTATACTTCCTTCTAACCTTAAGCTTCCTTAACAGCGTATTGATTTTCCATTTGGTATTTTGTTTCATTTTATCCTTTCCTTTATTATAAGTTATTTATACTCTTTTCACAACGTGGATTTTATAAGAATGTCTGAGTATAGATTTGAACATTAGACATGCGCATTGAAATTGTTCTTTTAAAAATTAGCATATAATAAGAGAGATGTCTACACGTATTTTTTACATTTCATTATGTAAACCAAGTATGAGCCCTTTAACTCATTCCTTCTATTATAACCTGCATATCTCACTTTTTCGCCCCATCACAAAAGAGCAGACTTAAAAGCCTGCTCTTTCCTCTTTGGTAACTTATCACTTCTTTTGTAAATCTATTTGCCCAATAATCCTGCGAGCTGTTCAATACCCGCAATATTATTTGAAGCCTCTTTGTTTGCTTCCTGAATCTGCATATATACCTCTTTACGATATACAGGGACTTCCTTCGGTGCAGAGATTCCTATCTTAACCTGCTCTCCCTTTATTTCTATCACCGTAATCTCGATATCATTATTTATCATAAGAGCTTCGCCCTTTTTTCTGAATAGTGCCAGCATATCATTCACCCGCCTTCTCTATAATTGTCATACATGCTGTGTCGCCATCAAACTATCGTAAATAGGATGCTTGATGTTATAGTTCTCATCATCATTAATTAACTGCACCGCTTTACAGGTATCTACGTTGATAATGATTGGTGCACGTAAGTTCACTGTAGTCTTGGTAATATCCTTAGGAACGGTAACCGTAATGAACATGAGTATCTCTGCATTCTCAATATCATCTCCCAAAGGTGCCAGAAGCTCCTGTGGAAAATATGGAGAATATCCCGGCATCACCAGTTCAGGATTCATAACCGGAAGTGCAAAGCCCGGCTCCTGTATGGACTGCAGCCATCTGATACCGGCATCGCTACCCTTGTCCAGATTATAGATAAGTGTAAAATCCTTTAAATCCGGAAAACCTAAGATACCCTTCTCAAATCGAATAATCTTATCCTCTTCCACCGCAATCTTACCAAATACTCTTGTAGTCAATTCTACCATAGTCTATTCACTCCATTCTGCTGCCTTGCTGCATGAATTGTGAAAAACCCTACAAATATTGTATCATATAATCGCAATTCATGCTATATTTTTTTGAATTTTATGTAAACTTTTGTTTTTATTTGTACAACTCTTAGATATAATCCAAAAGTGAAGTCTGCATTACATAACTGATAGAGGAAAGTGCAGCTTCATAGGTAAGCTTTACACTGCTTAACTGAATCGCCAAATCCGTAATATCTGCATCCTCATTCGCTGATACCAGCTCCTCGAAATTGGTCTGCTGTGATGCTAATCTGTTCTGAATCAGCTTCAATCTGGATGAACGGCTTCCACAATCTGTATAGGCAAGTGTCGTCTTCTCGATATAGCCGTTAAATGTTGTCTGTAAGCCTTCTACCGTAAACTGAATCTTATTACCTAATAAGGTCCTTGCTTTATCTAATGCTGCAAGCTGTGTTTCCAGCTTCTCCAGTTCGTCGCCCTCATATTCCTCAGACTTAATCATAGCCTTTACCGTCTCATATGTACCATCTAAGGTACCATACTCATCCAACATAGCCACCAGCTCATCAATATCTCTACCTATATCATGGGTATATACCTCATCTGCTGTGGTATTCACGCGAATCGTCTGATTGCTTCCGATATCATAGGAAATAATCTGGTCCGCATTATCTGTTCCCGGATTAGTCAGCTTATCCTCATTATACACTACCTCTCCACGCAGCTCGTCCTCTCTTACTGAGTAGAAGTAATGGATTGGGTCCAAATCACCCTCCTGCCAATTTGTCTTCTCATAGCCAAGACGAATCTCCATATCCTTTGGCAGCTTGGAAAGCTCCTCAAAGATATTTGCTCCTAAGAGAAATTCTCCTGTTTCCGCAATATATACAATAGCATCCGCATTGTCATCTCCTAAAGCCGCTTCATACGCCTCATCAGAACCGGACTCATACAAATCTGTTACTGTAATACTTGTTTCATAGCTATCTTCAAAGTCATAGATTGGCTGCCCTAATTCATTGGTGCCTGCTGTCGCTTTCATTGTATAGTCTCTTACGACATTACCGTTGGCATCTAACTCATTTACTGCAACAGTTGTTTCGCCCTTCTTTGTATTGAAGCTAATTTCCAAATCTCCATTTGCTGTCGAAATTGTTGTTGACTGTCCCTTTGTCAATGTAAATGACTGTCCGTCAACAACGAATCTCATTTCGTCCGCCGGCATGGCAAGCTCTTCCATAAATACAGCACCATAGCTTGTAGACATGCTTGCCCCCAGCTTATTATCCACAAAAGCTCTTCCTGTCGTTGCCATATAACTCAGACGGCAATCTGCACTCAGCTCACCTGTCTGGATATCCTTATCAATATCCAAATTTGCATAAGCGGCTCTGATTCTTGGAATCTCGTAGGACTCTACCTGATACTCTGTTGTATTTATATTATTGAAATTACCATCATTAATCGTTGCTAAATCCTTTGTTCTGACAAAGGTAGTTTTATCAAGGAAAGTATTATTTCTCTGCTCGATAATCTCATAACGCTCTGCCTTATCTGCCTGAAAGGTCAATGGCGAATCCGTACGATAGCCGGTAAAAATACTTCTTCCCGCACTATCCGCATTACCGGTAGCATAAACCTCCTTCTTATAATTAGAGAGATTTTCCATAATCGCCTGTCTGTCCTTCACCGTCAGATAACCGGTTGCTGCCTGTGTTACATTGGTTTTCATCTCCGTTAACAAATCAGTCGTAGTCTTAATTGCTGCCTCGGTCAGCTTCAACCAGCTCTTTGCATCCTCAGTGTTCTTCTCATAATACTGGTCTATCTTATTTAATGAAGCATTCAATCTCAAGGAACGAATTGCGATAACAGGGTCATCAGAAGGTCTTGTAATCTTCTTCTGTGTCGACATCTGTGTTGTCAGCTTTTCCTGTAATGCTTTATTTGTATTGATGTTGTTAAGTGATGTACTCTGCATCATCTTAGTAGTTATACGCATTGCCATAAGTTATTCTCCTTATACTCCTGTCTCCAGAATCAGCTTGTCATAAATCTCACACAATACGGAAATCATCTTACTTGAAAGATTATATGCGGTTTGGAACTTAATCATATTAGCCGCTTCCTCGTCAGCATCTACTCCACTAATGGATAAGCGGTTATTTTCAATCGTATTACTGATATCCGTATAGATTGCCTGAAAGCTATTTGCGCTTGCCGCATTTAATGCTGCATCGCCCATGAGACATACTAAGAACTCTTCCGCTTTACAGCCTCTAAATTCCATTTTCTCAGGATTTGTATTCAAATCAAACAGCTGCTCGATAATATTGTACTTTGAAATACCATCTGTTTCTCCTGTATGAGTTGCCATAGTGTTTGGATTCTCTTCTATAGAACGTTCCACATTGAAATTACCTGCGGTAATCTGGAAATATCCGTCCTCTGTAGAACTAAACTTTGTGGAATCAAAGCCAACATTTAATGCATACTGTTTACCTGTTATAATGTCATTTCCTGTAAAGAAAATTGCTCCGGTTCTGTCTAATTCATCATAATCTGTAGCCCCCTCCTGACCGTAGATGCCATTGAAGGTTGCTGCATAATCTCTAATCCATTCATTCATCTGCTCAAGGTAGTATGGGATACCCTGATAATCCACTCTTTCGCCTACCTTTGCAATCTGTTTTTCCTCCTCCTTGGATACAGGAATCGGGTTTTTCGAGGTATCCTTATCTAACTGGAAGGTATAGTAATACTCCATCGTACCATCCGCTCCCGGATATGCCTCAACACTCCAGCTTGTATAAATGTAATCTGTTGCCCCCACTGTTAAGGTTCCATTGGTTAATGGAAGTGTAGATTTTGAAATATCCATCAGATAATCATCTGTTACCTTAATCTTTACCGTCTGTTTACTCTCATTTATCTCAGTTACCTTACCATTAAATGCTTCTTCATTATTACCATCACGCATCTCTATCAGACCCTTGAGCTGCCCCTGTGTTGTATCCGCATATACACAAAGCTCTTCACCGGTATCCGTCCATTTGATATCAAAGAGTCCTAAAATATCATTCTGATTTACCTTCTCAAACTCTTTTCTTGGGTCACACATCAGTGTACGATACTGATAACCATCCACTAACATCTGTCCGCCTGCAATTCTTACGATATAATTATTTGCATTGGTTGGTTCACCGCTCAAAGAATCAACGATTGGAACCTCTTCTGTCGTCACATCAATGATTGACGACAGCTGATCTACTAACAAGTCTCTTTTATCTCTTAATTCATTTGCGGTTGTATAACCGTCCATTTCTATAATATTAATCTGCTTATTTAACGAAGCAATCTCCTGTCCAATGCTATTGAGTTCATCTACCTTAATCTTAATTTCATCATTAACATCTCTCTGCATAGACTGGAAATTATTATAAAGGAGATTAAAGTACTCACATAAGTTTCCTGCCTTACCAACGAAATCAAGCGCATAATTCACATCACCCACATTGGTCTGTAAAGAAGATAAAGCAGCTTCCATCTCATCAAAGATAGAAGTAAATCCCTTTACTGTCTTGGTATCATTTAAATAAGTTTCTACAATCGCCGCATAGTACTGCTTCTTATCGTATTCACCAAGCTTGGAATTGTTATTCCAATACTTTACGTCATAGTACGCATCACGTACTCTCTGTGCTCCCAGAATATCAACACCTGCTCCTACACAGCCAAATGTCGTATATGACCTCAGTGCCTGTGCTGCCTCCTGATATACCTGCTGTCTGCTGTAGCCCTTTGTCTCAATATTCGAAATATTATTTGATGTCGTATTCAAGCCGGCATTGGATGCTACAAGTCCTGTATACGAAATATTTAAGCCTAAAAATGTAGAAGGCATAGCTTTTCCTCCTTATTACATTGCCATGCTAAGAAGTGAATCTAACATGGTATTGATTACGTTTATGTATCGGCTGGCTGCATTATATGCATTCTGGTACATAATCATATGTTCCAGTTCTTCATCCGAAGATGCACCGATGACACTTTGTCTGTTTCCATCTATCTGCTCTGTAGAAAGCTGTTCAAACTCATACATCTGCTTGTAGATATTGCCCAGCGTAGCCTGCTGATTTACCAAATCTACATAGCACCCCTCAAAAGAGCTTTCTGCGGTTGAGTTCGGATTGAGATACAAGCCCTCCGCCGCAAAGCTTTCAAGAAAGGCTGTTCCCAAATCATAATCTGCGGAACCATCCACCTTCATGAAGCCAAGTAATGCCGGAACCTGTACCAGCTCCTGATTAATTTCCATTCCCTCACAGTTATAGAGACTCACCTTTACATTGGCATCTTCTTCTATATATTTCCAATAAAGACCTGTTTCTTCGCCCTTTGCATTATAGATTGGGTATGCTTTTCCCCCCTCTGCCACCAGCGCATCGTACTCAGCAGATGAAATCTTTTCATAGGCTTCGCCCTCTGTTTTTACAAACATCTGCATTGGTGTTCCATCCGGATTGCAAAGATAGCCTGATTTCGGGTCACAATGACTTGCCAGTACATCATTAATCTTTGTTGCAATGGCATGTACCACATTGTCAAACTGTGACTGTACATTCATAATTACCGAATTCATGATATAGTCGTTATAATAGGTCTTTTGATTTTCCTCTGCATTGGCAAGATACTCTTCTTCGGTCATCTCCAGTGCATCCAGCTTACGCTGTGTCACGCAGGAAGCGTCAAGGTCTGTATAATCCGCATAATGGTCACCTCTTGCAAGTAGTAAACCGCGAAGGGTTCCTATATCTGTATCCTTTAACGCCGAGATTTCGGTTGTGGTTCTAACTACCAATGCACTGTTATAATCAGGTATCCGATTGCCTTCCTCATCCGTCATATAGGTCAGATTCTTGGACCAATACGGTGTATAGAAGCCACTTCCTGTCTCTGTATCTTCCAGAAGAAGTATCTCATTATAAGTTTTCTCTGTAATAAAATCCTCTCCGTATAGTCTGACATTGACCATACCCTTTACATCCTCGTCATAAGATATATTTCCATATCCTGCCAAGGTATCAAGGAGCTGGTCTCTGACATCTCGAAGGTCATTTGCCTTCTCGACACCGCCGCTTTCTATCTTGGAAATTTCTTCATTCAATTGTGTAATACTCTTACCGATTTCATTGATTGCATCCACCGCATCCTTAATCTGCGTATTCAGATTTGCCTGATACTCTTTAAAGGACTGGTATACAGATGTAGCATTTTCGATAAAGGATGCTGATGACTGTACCAATAAAGAAATATTGGTTGGGTCCTCAGGGCTTTTTGAAAGCTCTTCAAAGGCTGTCCACAAACTTTCCATGGATTCCTTGAATGCCGCTCCATCCAGCTCTCCCAAGATATCCTCTACCTCTAACACTGCCGAATATGAGGTCTCATAAAATGAGTACCTGCCTGACTCCTCACGATAAGTTTTGTCCAGAAAATAATCTCTGACATGCCTTACCTCGGAATATTGAACGCCAAGGCCCGCCTGCTGATTCGGGTCGCCATTGCGCGTTGAGACTTTTGTATAATGTGTATCGGCCAGTGCGACCTGCTGTCGCACATAGCCGGGTGTATTAATATTTGATAAGTTATGAGCAACGGTATTTAATGCATTCTGCGAATTTCTTAATCCGCTGCTTCCTACATATAATCCTCCAAACAAAGACATAGGTATCACCTCATGATGTTTTATTGTTTCGCGTCGAAACCACCATGAATGATACCTAATACGTTTCCTGTATTATATGCATTCTTTGTATAATCGGCTGTTTGCGGCGCAGATTTCAGGGCCCGAAGCATATTCAAATTGAATCCTACCATCTCAAGTGCATCTTCCAGCAGCATCTGATTTTTCACATTTGCTTCCTTCATTCGCTGTATTGTTACACTTAATTTCTCCTGAACCTCTACAAGCTGTGCCTGTTGGTCAGGACGCTTCTCCAGCATCTGAATCAGATTCTTCAGTTTCAATGTTTCAACATCCCTGTTTACTACGTCGGCTATGCTTACCAAGACGTCCCGTCTTGTTTTTTCCAGCTTATTTATCCTGCCAACGATAACCTGCTCCTCTTCCGTGATTTTATCCAGGTTTTTGATGTCTCCCTTTATAATAAAGGTAGTCTTCTTATCCGCGAGTTCTTGCAGAGCTTCATACTCTGTGTTCTCATGGTCTAAGACATCAATTAAATTCTCTAATAAACTAGCCACCTGTTTACCTCTCACTCTTTACGTCAATACATTGTTGTCCATAAATTTTTATTAAAATAATCCGTTATATCTCTCTAAAAGCTTTCCGGCAAATTCTTCAGCGCTTACATCATAAGTACCATTATCAATCTGCTCCTTGATAGGTCCTACAACTTCTTCTCTGATATCCGGCGTATTCGTAACTGCCTGCTTTGCAAGCTGTGCATCAATACCAAGTGAAGACAACATTAACTGATCCCTAAAACTTGTTTTAGTAGTCTTAGGCTCTTCTGTCTTCTTTACTTTAGAGCTTTCATATATCTGTTGAATTTGGTTATATGCATCTATACGCATTCTAGACTCCTCCTTATTCTAAAAATGTGCTGCCTACATATATTCTGCTACTTCTTATTATGTTTATCGGATTTTTCCTTATTTACTTTACACCTTTTCATAAATTTTTTCATCTTTATTGACAACTTCGGGTTTGTCGAGCTCTCTCGTCGCCCGCACTAACAGGTTTCATTCGAAAGCGAGAGCTCCGGGCTAAGAGTTTCTAGGTGCTTTTATTTAAGTGTTCTAAGACGTACGGAACCGGCGGCGATTCGCCATCCTTGGCTCAGATTGCCGCCTACTGCCTCCATCCGGTC
>JAZNMO010000160.1:0-7570 GCA_045579665.1 Lachnospiraceae bacterium | reverse complement strand
TGGCTACACCATCAAAGATGATGTTGTTACTGTTTCCTAATTAAGTGTGTGTTTATATTTCTTTTTTCAGCCACCGAAAGATGGCTTTATTGTCGTATCATTTTCTTATTCTCTATCCACTACCTCTTTGTTTCAAACTTACTCCTCCCCGTAGGAATCTATCATTTTACGAATCTGGTTTATTTCCTCCCGTGACAGAGATTTTCTTGTAGCAAATGCATTTAAAAAGGCCGGAAGTGACCCCTCAAAAGTCTCATCCACAAATCTCTCACTCTGCACGGCATGATACTCCTGCTTGGATATCACCGAACTTACAATTCCATCAATATTTTGAAACAAACCCTTCTCACATAGCTTTCTTAACACGTTATATGTAGTTGGTCGCTTCCAGTTCAGCTCCCTCTCACAAATCTCTGACAACGCCCTTGACTGTATCGGCTCATTCTCCCAAATAATATCTGCAAACCGCGCCTCCACAACTCCTAACCTCATATCCTCCATAAGTCATTCTCCTTCCTGTTTATAGGGAATAAACTATTTTTAGTTTATTCCCTATAAACAGCTTTGTCAATATGTGTTCAAATTTGGGTTTCAGTCAGGTAAAGCGGGAACACCTCGCCAAACCTGAATTTAACATAAAAAATGCAAGCCAATCTTCATCAGCCTGCATTTATGCATTTTCTGTAAAATCTCCGTGTGTAAACTGGTCACCGTAAGTTCCCGGGGTAATCTCATCTCCCATAATACTAAGTTCACCGTCTTTATCATAGGAATACAACAGATATCCTGCCTGCCCTACTGTTACATTCAGACGCTCAAAAGCATTCTTTCGCAGTTCATCCCGGCGGGTCTTACGCTCTATACTGTCCGGATGTATCAGCTCGGACTTTCTTTGTTCTTTCTCGTCTTTCCCCGTTGCTCTCTCTTCTGCGTCTCTTCTTCTCTGATTGGCCATCTGAGACACCTCTACAACTGTCAGATAATGACTTGTCCTAGCATCACGCTTTGCCTCCTGCCAACTTCTGGGTGGCTGCTCTAAGGATGTTAATGATAATGCCGGATTATGCAGATAACGCTGTATCATCTCAGCGATTCCCGGGGCATCCTTCCTTAGTTCCTGTGCAGTTGTAGTCTGTGCCTTGATATCCGCAACCTTCGAAAGAAACAATAATGCTCTACTGTTCATCTTCCTATGCCACCTCCATGTGACAATACCTGTTATTGATATCTTTGTGCAAATCCTTTTACACCTTGGCACCCAAAAATCTTCACTAACTCGAAAATAAGTTTTCTCGTACATCTGATAATAATGCTCGTATAAAACACTTATTATCTCTTCGCTAATTAGGGTTATAGATTATATCGTCATAAACTATCTCCTACTAAAGTCAAAATCTACAAGAATATTATTTTCCGAATTATTAATGCAATTTACTTTATTTGTCTAACAACTCGTGCTATACTAAATATAGAACTGCGTATAAAAATTTGTAAAATAAATACAAATTGCATAATATAGAAAGAAGGGAAAATATGTTTACAGAGCAAAAACTGGAAATGCATTATGCTAAGCTTCCATCAAATGAACTTCACATTATTCGAGATGAATATAAATGGGCCTTAGAGGAATGTGGTGTTCATACCGAAGAACAAATTAAATATATCGAAAAAGTTTTGGGATTACGAGGAGAAAGCCTCAAGGTTCACGTAAATCGTAAGGTCCTGTTTCTTTGCAAATGCGGCCAGAGCCGAATTGTGGAGCCAACCATTCCGGAGGACCAGATTAAAATGTTTGTTTTTGAACAATATAGTGTACCATGTAGCAAATGTGGTTCCCAAAATATGTACACATGGAAGTTTATGGAGTGACAATTGCTGTATATTTATTAATTTTATATACAGTATACAAATTTACGTCAACATATTGTATAATACAAAGTAGATTAACTATTTAAACCTTGAATAGTTCTTCTACTTTTTTATTATAATTTTACTATATTGAATGGGGGTATAAAAATGTTAGAAAAACTCTTTAAACTCAAAGAGAACAATACTACTGTAAAAACAGAAGTATTGGGTGGTATCACTACTTTTATGACAATGGCTTATATCTTAGCTGTTAACCCAAGCCTGTTATCCGCTTCCGGCATGGATGCTACTGCGGTACTTATCGCAACATGTCTTGCATCATTTATCGGAACAGCATGCATGGCACTTATGGCAAACTATCCGTTTGCGTTAGCTCCGGGTATGGGATTAAATGCTTACTTTGCATTTACTGTATGCGGAAGCATGGGATACGACTGGCGCGTTGCTCTTATGGCAGTATTCGTAGAAGGTCTTATCTTCATCGTATTATCATTAACTAATGTTCGTGAAGCAATCTTCAATGCAATTCCTTCCAACCTTAAGAAAGGCGTAAGTGCCGGTATCGGTCTCTTTATTGCTTTTATCGGTTTACAGGGTGCTGACATCGTTGTAGACAATAGCTCTACCTTACTTTCTTATGTAGACTTTACAGCAAACTTCAGCACACAGGGTATCTGTGCATTACTTGCTTTAATCGGATTATTTATTACAGCAGTTCTCTATGTTAAGAACGTTAAGGGTTCTATCCTTATCGGTATCGTTGCTACTTGGGTTCTTGGTATGCTGATGCAGGCTGTTGGTGTATATGTTCCTGCTCCTGATGCAGGCTACTATTCCTTATATCCAAGCTTTGGTATTACAGACTTCACAGCTATTGGCAAGACATTTGGTCAGTGCTTTGCTGCTGATTTTTCTAATGTAAATCTTTGGAACTTTATCGTAATCATTTTTGCATTCTTATTTGTTGATATGTTTGATACCATTGGTACATTAATCGGTGTTGCAACAAAGGCAGATTTCCTTGATAAGGATGAGAAGCTTCCACGCATCAAGGGTGCTTTAATGGCAGATGCTGTAGCTACTTCTGTAGGTGCCGTACTTGGTACCTCTACAACAACAACCTTCGTAGAAAGCTCTGCTGGTGTTGGTGAAGGAGCAAGAACAGGTCTTTCAGCAATGACAACAGGTATTCTGTTCCTGGCTGCAATCTTCTTTGCACCAATCTTTACAGCAATTCCTGGATTTGCAACAGCTCCTGCTTTAATCTTCGTTGGATTCCTTATGGTATCTGCTATTAAGGATATCAAGTTTGATGACCCTATCGACGCAGTACCTGCTTACCTTTGCTTCTTATCAATGCCTTTGATGTATAGCATCTCAGAGGGTATCACAATGGGTACAATCTCTTATGTAATCATCAACGTATGCTGTGGTAAGGCAAAGAAGGTTTCTCCTTTAATGTATATTCTTGCAGTCCTGTTTGTATGTAAATATATTTTCCTATAAAATCAAGGGTGTCGCAATCGCGACACCCTTTTAAAATGCATCAGTAACCGGAAGATAGAATGGTAATGGAAACCACCCTTGCGGTGCCTTCCGTAACGGACTTCCTTTCTTTCTGACTTCATGGAAATAATAACTTGTGGTTAATGCTCTGATTAACTCAAGTGCACTATATACCACGTCAGCCTCATCCGCAGTCTGTTGGACACAAACCACTCCATTCTTAATCATTAACCTATAGTTTGTTTGTATATCCGCTACACCAATCACATAGCTTCCATCACAAAGTTCACCCTCTGCCTGCTGCTTCCACATCAGCAGGAAACGCAACACAGACTCATAATTCAAAATCTTCATTTGATGAGACATATTCAACGTATAATAATCACTTAGCTCATCCAATATGCTAATTTCCTCTACCTCATCCATCCCCACATTAACTGCAAGCTCATGAGGCTCCATCTCCTGCATAAATGCCCAAATCACCTCTGGCAGTTGTAACATATCCATTAGGGCAAATTCATATACATTATCATCCTCCGCAGTGGTATTCATATACCCTATACATTCATCATCCAACATAACTGCATAGGTATTCGCCTCCCAGCCGCATAAACATAGATAAAACTCTTCCTTATCATGTCTTGCAGTTACATGACGCTTCTGATATAACTCATACATCACATCTACTGCCTCATGCTCTACACTATCCACAAATTCAAAATAAATCTTATCCTTCTGTCCACATTCCTGCACATGAGAATTCACATAATGACGTATGCTGTCTCTTGTGACATTAAAGCAATACTTCATACCTGCCTTCTCAAATCCATAGTGCTGATATCTGTGCCTATTACCATCCAACAAAATAAAATCAGCTCCGTCACAACGAAGCTGATCCTCTGCCCTCTTCATAAGCTCAATCATATAGCCCTTGGAACGTGCTCGAGGATGTACGCTGACAGTACCAATATATCCATAAGAAAGACTCTCCTGTCCAAGCTTTAACTCTCCCGGATATACATCTATCAAAGCTTTGATTCGCCCATCTTCCTTCATCAGATGATGTGTCGGCATCATTGCCCGCTTTGCCAGATATGCCTTAGGTAACGTCCTACGAAAATCAATACTTCCCGATGACATACTAAATACCATATTAGCAAAATCCAAAATCTCTTCAGCATCCTTTGCTGTTCCTATACAATATTCGCTCATATTCTATTAACTAACCTTACGTTTCTTGTCTTTATTACTCTCAGGCATCTTCTCTACAACAGCTTCTGTCTCCGGGAAGAACTTCTGTGGTGTGATATCCGCATAGCATAATGAACAATGTCCATTCAATGCCGCACCGTTGCTTACCTCAATAGACTTTGCCTTAATATCACTGTCAATAATCGCTGTATTCCCAACAGTTACACATCCCTTAATATCAAGATTACCCTGAATCGCTCCATCTACCACTAAGCTATCAGCGGAAATATCACCTAACACAACTGTATTCTCACGAACTGCAATTGCCTTCTCACACTCAATATTACCCTCGATAAAGGAATCCTTTGCATAAATCTCTTCTGCCTTAATATTACCGTTAATATCTCCACATATATTAACACGGGACTTAGACTCAATGTCTCCGTTAATCGTTCCATACATCTCCAGCTTACCATCGATAATAATATTACCATTGATAACTGTTCCCTTTGGAATAATCGCTACATCATGATTTGTTCTCTCGTCAAAATTACTCATATTTATACCCCTTCCTCACCCCTGTTACCAGAGAAATACTACATCTTTATTTAATCGCATTTTGACTGAAAAATCAATATATTTGAAGAAATTTGTTAACATAATCTTTCACAAACTTTTATTTACCAAAAACGCAGGGTACAATCACACCTTGCGTTCCTCAGTTATTCTTCTTCACTTACTGTTTCCTGTATCTTTCCACCCGCAAATCCATCATAATGATTCAGGAAATTCTCCGCTGCACGCTTCATATGTATGCTCACTCGGTCTCCCTTGAAACCAATCTCTATCCACACATTTGCAAAATTTTCTCCTAATAAAAAGCTACGAAGCACAAGCCTGTTTTCCTGTTCCCATACGGCTGCCGTTACCGCCGGATATTCTACCTCCGGAAATGTATGCTCTACAAACTCTCCCATACCAAATGGTATCAGATGAAGCCCATATGTATTCTCATAAGTAAAGCTGCCTCTATGAGTCTCTTTCTCATAGATTATCCTTGCCTGCTTTAATCCAAGTGGATTGGCATCAAACATCATATCGTGTCCCCAAAGCAAATCTTCTAAATCTGAGCTACCCTTTCCTTGCGGCATCGGTAATTCTAATCCACAATTCTCCAATTCTTGTGGCACCTTATCCACACACTCCCTTGCTATATAAGGATAGATATGGTTATAAAATGCATCGTACAGTGGCTGTAAGGCCACTCCGCTTCCCTGCATATCCGCAATGGTTAAGAACACAAAATCATGCTGCGGGAAGCAAACTGCAAGCTGTCCTCCCATGCCATACATACTAAAGCCATCCTTTCTGGCACGCCAGAAATAATAGCCGTAGCCTTCTCTTTCATCCTCAATCACCTGTAGAGGTGTTCCTATCTGCTTAGCGGTTGCCTCCTTCAGATACCCGCTTGGATATAATTCCTCTCCATCTACAACTCCATAGTGATTACATAGATACGCTACTCTTGCCAAATCCTCTAATGAACAAACCAGACCGCTTCCTCCCATGGAAACACCTGCCGGCTCCTTTACTACATAGGCATCTGAAGAAAATCCCAGCTTATCCAAAAACTGCTCTCTCAAATATGCAAGCAATTCCATTCCTGTCAGCTTCTCTACCAACGCTGTAAGAGTATGTGTTGCTGAGGTATCATAGCTAAAAACCGTCCCCGGCTGATGCGTAGGTTCTATATGAAAAAAGGATTCTACCCAGTCCCCATCATATCGTTTATAAGTCGTCATCCTATGTGCTGATGACATACAAAGCATATCTTTGATTGTCATAGCCGCAATACGCTCATCCACCTTCTGTGGCAGCTTCTCAGGAAAATAATCACATATTTTATCAGAGAGCGTTATCTTCCCTTCCTGCACCAGTAATCCAATTGCCAAAGAAGTAAAAGACTTTGTAATAGAATACATACGATGTGGTGTCTTACGCGAAAAAGGCTTTGCATAGCTCTCTGCCACAACTGTTTTCCCCTGTAAAAGCATAAAACCATGTAATGCCAGCTTTTTCTCTGCTATTTCCTGCACAAATCTCTGTACTGCCTCAGAAGGAACACCACACGCTTCAGGCCTAACTGCTGTTTCAAATACCAAGCTCATTCTATTCCGCCCCCTATAAAACCTTACTTCCATTTGCTGTTAACTTAAATCGAGAACCAAAATACTCTGCTGCCCTTCTGCACATAATCATTCTCTGCAAGAAAATCTCAAAATACTCCAGCATTGTACAAATAGACTCATCAATCTGCAAATTCAAGGTAATCAGCTTATTCTCCGGCTCAACCACAAGCTCAGCGCCTGTTACAGCATAATTTACTCTGTCATGAATATCAAAGCTTGCCTTATCTGTACATCTTACACGATTTCTACGAACATCCGTCTTATCTGCAATAATCAATGCTGCTGAAATAGCATCAATTGCCCCGCCTGTTGATTCGTCATGATTTGCAATACAAGCTACTACCTCTACTCTGTCCTCCAGAGGCATATCCGTATTACGCAGTATCTCATTTGCAAGAATCGAACCGTACTCTGCATGATGCTTACGATTGATTCCATTTCCGATATCATGCATAAAGCCAGCTATCTTTGCCAGCTCAATCTCATGCTCCGAATAGCCGTATTTCCTCAGTATATCCGCTGCTCTCTCTGCCACGAGTGCACAATGTGCTTCTGAATGGTCCGTATATCCCAATGTATCCAAATATGCATTTCCCTTTTTGATAAACGCACGAACCTCTGCATTTTCTTTAATCTCCTGATATGTCATCTTCACATCGCCCCCTTTATATAACTTCCATACCACTGTGTATCTGCTGTAGCTGTTCCTGCATAATCTCCTTCATAACATCCAATGCTGTCTGCCCTGTACAATGTCCTGAATAGAATCTGCAATCCAGCTTTTGCAGCTCTCTTGCTGTCTGCCTGATATTTTC
>JAZNMO010000159.1:0-4251 GCA_045579665.1 Lachnospiraceae bacterium | reverse complement strand
ATACCTAATTATAACGGAATAAAGTATATTGGGGCATGCCTAGACAGTCTGTATGCTGGAACCGTTAATGATATGGAAGTTATTGTGGTGGATAATGCTTCTAAGGATGGAAGCCTTGAGCTGATTAAGGAGCAGTATCCGCAGGTGGTTTTGATAGAGAATGCTGAGAATACAGGTTTTTCATATGCTGTGAATCAGGGAATACAGGCAAGTAAGACTCCATATGTATTCTTGTTAAATAATGACACGGAAGTAGGGGCTGATTGTATAGAGAAGCTGGAGTGTTTTATGGAATCGGATGATAGAATCTTTTCTGCCAGTGCAAAGATGATTTCCCTGCATGATAAGGAGAAGCTTGATGATGCGGGAGATTATTATTGCGCGTTAGGCTGGGCATTTGCGAGAGGTAAGGGCAAGCATCCGTCTTTCTATCAGGAAAATTGTGATGTGTTTGCAGCCTGTGCAGGTGCAGCGATATACAGAAGAGAGTATTTTGATGAAATTGGTTTGTTTGATGTACAACATTTTGCATATTTGGAGGATATTGATGTTGGATATCGGGCGCGAATTTGCGGATATCGTAATTGCTATGCAGCAGATGCCATTGTGTATCACGCAGGCAGTGCGACCAGTGGTTCCAAATATAATGCGTTTAAGACTTCACTGGCGTCTCGCAACAGTGTTTATATTGTTTATAAAAATATGCCCATATTACAGCTGCTATTGAATCTGCCTTTTTTGATGGCAGGTTATGGAATTAAGTTGGCATTTTTTGTGATAAAGGGAATGGGCAGTGAATATGCAAAAGGCTTATATCAGGGAGTAAAGCTTTGTTTAGAGAGTCAAGGCAGAAGTAATAAAGTTAAGTTTTGCGCAAAAAGGTTGCAAAATTATGCAAAGATACAAGTAGAATTATGGACAAATTTGTTTAAAATGCTTTTTTGAGATAAATTAAACGTTGTACTTTTTGTGTAAATCATGTAAAATGAATCGTGTGCATGATGGTGTTGCGCAAAGTAAGGGTGATTTATATTGATAAAAGATAATCAGAAATATTTTAACGGCTTACTTGTCTTATTAGATGCAGTTGTGGTTGTAGCGACATATCTGTTGGCACATTTTTTGTGGGTAAGTCAGAAAGCACCGGATACAGGTGTGTTGGCGGTGGAGATTTATTACTCAGCGCTGATTATTATTGTACCGGCATATTTAATTTTATATAATACATTTGAATTATACACACCTAAGCGTATGTCAAAGAGTGTATATGAGCTTTTTAACATTATTCAAGCGAATGTTGGTGGATTATTGCTTATCATGGTTATTTTATATGCCGTAAAGCTCCCGGACTTTTCGCGAGGAGTGATAGGTTTATTCTTCTGTTTGAATACGGTGGCAGGGTATATGATGCGAAGATGTGTCAGATTCTGCCTACGTTTTGTACGTAAGAAGGGGTATAATCTAAAGCATATTCTGCTGGTAGGATATTCACGTGCGGCGGAAGCTTATATTGATAAGCTTCAGGCGAATCCACAGTGGGGATATGTCGTAAATGGTATTTTGGATGATGAGATTCCGAGAGGAACTAAGTATAGAGGTGTTAAGGTAATTGGTGATATTGAGAATCTTGAGTTGATTCTTCCGGAGAATAAGCTGGATGAGATTGCAATTACGCTTTCTTTGGAGAATTACGGCAGATTGGAAAGTATCGTAAAGATATGTGAAAAGTCCGGTGTTCATACGAAGTTTATACCGGATTATAACAGAGTGATTCCAACAAGACCTTATTTAGAAGATTTGGAAGGTTTGGCAGTTGTAAATATCAGACATGTACCACTTACTAACACTGCTAATATGCTGGCAAAGCGTATTATGGATATCTTTGGTGCATTGATTGCGATTGTATTGTCTTCTCCAATTATGCTGATTGCGGCGATTGGCGTAAAGATGACCAGTAAGGGCCCATTGATTTTTAAGCAGGAAAGAGTAGGGCTTCATAATAAGCCGTTTATGATGTACAAATTCCGGACTATGGAGGTTCAGCCGGTGGAGGAGGAGAAGCTTGGCTGGACAAAGAAGCATGATCCACGCGTAACTAAGATTGGAAGATTTCTTCGTAAGACCAGTTTGGATGAGCTTCCGCAGTTCTTTAATGTGCTCAAGGGTGATATGAGTATGATAGGACCAAGACCGGAGAGACCTCATTTTGTTGAGAAGTTTAAGGAAGAGATTCCTCGATATATGATAAAGCATCAGGTACGTCCGGGGATAACAGGTTGGGCGCAGGTGAACGGATATAGAGGAGATACTTCGATTCGTAAGAGAATTGAGTTTGACTTGTACTATATTGAGAATTGGACAGTAGGTTTCGATTTGAAGATTTTATTTTTAACATTCTTTAAAGGCTTTATCAATAAGAATGCATACTAAGGGAGAGAAAGAAATGGATGATCATAGAAGAAAGGATGGAGGGAACAGACCTTCACCGAATAAGGCACGAGTAAGCGCCGGAAATAAACGACCGGCAAAAGGAGGAAGACCACCGCAAGGAGGCAGACCACCGCAAGGAGGCAGACCGCCACAGCCACCACGCAAGAAACCGGCTAGAAGACAAAAGAGAAGAGGCGGTAAGATTGCATTATTTGTGATGGAAATCTTAGTGATTTTGATTCTTTTAGTAGTATTTTGGGGAGCTTCTAAGGCAAGTAAGATTCAGTATATAGATATTACAGATGAAGAGATTGTAATTGATGAGCAGGTTAAGGAAGCTACAGAGACTGGTGTATTAAAGGGATATCGCAATATCGTATTTTATGCTGTAGATTCCTTGGAGAAAGAGTTAACGAAGAATACACGTTCCGACACGATGAAGATTATATCAATTAATCTTGATACCAAGGAGATTAAGATTGTTTCATTACTTCGTGACAGTTACCTTAATCTTGGGAATGACAGCTATGGCAAGGCAAATGTTGCGTATTCAAAGGGTGGACCGAAGCAGTCTATTAATATGATTAATACGAATTTGGATTTGAATATCACAGATTTCGTAACCGTTGGATATGATGCGGTAATCGCGGCAATTGATGCACTTGGTGGTGTTGAAGTAGATGTACATGAAGATGAGATTATTCATTTGAACAACTATCAGATGTGTATTGTAGGTGAGCCTGACGGTACTTATAATGAAGCAGGAGAGCCGAATTACTATGCAGAGCCGTATGTTGAGTTTATGCCTGTTGAGAAGCCGGGCTTACAGACATTGGATGGCGTGCAGGCAGCAGCATATTGTCGTATCCGTTATGTAGGTAATGATTTCAGACGTGTAGAGAGACAGAATACGGTAATTAAGGCGTTCTTTAAGAAAGCTTTGACCTTTGATTTAGCCAAGCTTAATTCTGTTGCAGAAGCAGTATTTCCTAAGGTGGCAACGTCTCTTGAGTTGAGTGAGATTTTGGAGCTGATGGGTGGTGCTTTTGAGTACAAAATGGGTGAGTCACAACAGTTCCCAAGTACCTATGCAGATGAGACGATTAACAGAGGAAGAGTTCTTGTTCCTAATTCGTTGGAAGAGAATGTATCAACCTTGCATGGATTCTTATTTGGTATAGAGGATTATCAGCCGTCTGATACCGTTAAGAGAATTAGTGATAAGATATTAAAGGATGCAGGATTAAAATAGTAATCAAATATACGGAGCCGTTTGAAATCGGCTCCGTTTTCACTTTGAGGAGTAATATGCAGTATTCAGTAGATGTAATTGTGTTGACGTATAAGCCTGATAAAAGGGTTATGCAGTTAATTGAAGAGTTAGAGAACCAGACATATCCGATTCAAAAGCTGATATTAATGAATACAGAGGAAAAGTATTTTAATGCGCTTTTCTATGGAACCGGATTTTTGGAGAGATATAAGAATATAGAAATACATCATATATCAGCGCATGAGTTTGACCATGGCAGAACTAGAGCAAAGGCGGTATCTTATTCCAAGTCAGATATTTTTGTGTGTATGACGCAGGATGCCATTCCTGAGGATGAGACATTAATAGAGAGGCTTGTAGCAGCACTTACACAGGATATGAAGCTTGCAGCTGCATATGCAAGACAGCTTCCTTTACCCGATTGCAGAGAAATCGAAAAATATACAAGAAGTTTTAACTATCCTGAACAATCTGTGATAAAATATAAGAGTGACCTACAGGCAATGGGGATTAAAACCTTTTTCTGTTCTAATGTCTGTGCGGCGTAT
>JAZNMO010000158.1:0-38309 GCA_045579665.1 Lachnospiraceae bacterium | reverse complement strand
ATGGCCTAGTGGCTCAGTTGGTTAGAGCGCCGCCCTGTCACGGCGGAGGTCGAGGGTTCGAGTCCCTTCTGGGTCGTCAGTACAGTTCACTGTACTACGAATTATATAAAATGTGTGTAAACACTTGGGATCTTAGCTCAGCTGGGAGAGCATCTGCCTTACAAGCAGAGGGTCACAGGTTCGAGCCCTGTAGGTCCCATTGATAACTAAATAATTGCGTATAATAAATACGCCGATGTGGCTCAATTGGCAGAGCAGCTGATTTGTAATCAGCAGGTTATCGGTTCGAGTCCGATCATCGGCTTTTATGGATGGATTCCCGAGTGGCCAAAGGGGACAGACTGTAAATCTGCTGCAAATTGCTTCGGTGGTTCGAATCCACCTCCATCCATTTAATTTAATGACGCGGGGTGGAGCAGTCTGGAAGCTCGTCGGGCTCATAACCCGAAGGTCACAGGTTCAAATCCTGTCCCCGCTACTCAGACGTAAGTCTAAATGCCCAGATAGCTCAGTTGGTAGAGCAGAGGACTGAAAATCCTCGTGTCACTGGTTCGATTCCGGTTCTGGGCATTCTTTTAATTTTAGGATATAATGTATGATATATTAAGCATCATCTTTTTGGATGGTGCTTTTTTGGTCTTATAGAGAATTTTGTTTGTATAAATTAATAGAATAGAGAGTTCTTGGTAAGAATAATAAAAAGGAAGAAAAAGGATTTGGTTTAGAATTAGTAAAGGTTATAAATCGACATTTCTTTTTCTTTATTTGTATGGTAAAATAGCTGTGTATGTGCAGTTGACATATCAAGTGCACAATATTAGAGGGTAATTGGGTTATGTATGAGAATGAACTAAAAGAATATGCTGAAGATATTTTAAATTCTGAGAATTTTCTAATGACAAAGCAACACATACAGCATGGTACGATGTCAGTGCACGATCATTGTATTAGTGTAGCAAAGATGTGTTTAAAGCTGAATGATAAATTTCATATTAGTAAGAACAGAAGAGAGCTTGTTAGAGGTGCGCTATTGCATGATTATTTTTTATATGATTGGCATATAGGAGATTATCGTAAGCCGTATAAGTTGCATGGAGTTTTTCATCCGGGCAGAGCATTAAGAAATGCACAGAAAGAGTATGAGTTGACAAAGAGAGAAGAGGATATCATCAAAAAGCATATGTGGCCGTTAACGATTGTACCGCCTGCTTGTAGGGAGGCGTGGATAGTTACGGTTGCAGACAAGTATTGTTCGATTTTGGAGACACTTCGTTTGAAGAATGCAAACAAATGTGAATCAAAAAGTTTGGCAGATTAAGGCATATAGAGAAGTCAGCAGGCCGAAGAGATAGTGTATGGCGATATAGTTGGGGTATGAGATACATGAGACATATAAGTAGTATACGAAGGATGTCAAGATAGCCATTTAGAAAGGATTTATGAGTAGTATGAGAAAAACCAAAATTATTTGTACAATAGGACCTGCTTCTGAGAATGAAGAGAAGTTGCGTGAGCTTATGCTTGCAGGTATGAATGTGGCACGTTTTAATTTTTCACACGGAGATTATGAGGAGCATAGTGCCAAGTTCAATAGAACTGTCAGAATTGCAAAGGAGTTAGGTCTTTCGGTAGCTACAATGCTGGATACTAAGGGCCCGGAGATTCGTTTGAAGGATTTTGCAGAGGGAAAAGTTTTATTAGAGGCTGGTCAGACCTTTGCATTGACAATAGAAGATATGATGGGGACTAAGGAAAGAGCTTCAGTTACCTATAAGAACCTTAGAAACGATGTAAAGGTTGGTAATACGATTCTGATTGATGATGGGTTAATTGGAATGACTGTTAAAGAAATTACAGATACCGACATTATCTGTGAAGTAAATAATTCTGGTTATGTTTCAAATCACAAGGGTATTAATTTACCTGGAGCAACATTATCTATGCCATTTATTAGTGAGCAGGATGAAGCAGATATTTTATTTGGTGTGAAAATGGGTTATGATTATGTCGCAGCTTCATTCACCAGATGTAAGGAAGATATTGAGCAGGTTCGTAAGCTGATTAGTGATAATGGCGGTAAGATGAAGATTATTGCTAAAATTGAGAATATGCAAGGTATTCGTAATTTAAAAGAGATCCTGCAGGTGTCTGATGGAATTATGGTTGCCCGTGGTGATATGGGTGTAGAGATTCCATTTGAAGAGGTTCCTGTTATTCAGAAGAAGATGATTAAGGAAGCTTTAAAGCAGGGTAAGATTGTTATTACTGCTACACAGATGCTAGATTCTATGATGAAGAATCCAAGACCTACCAGAGCAGAGGTTACAGACGTTGCGAATGCTATTTATGACGGTACATCTGCTATTATGCTTAGTGGCGAAAGTGCTGCTGGTGCATATCCTGTAGAGTCTGTTCAGACTATGGTCAAGATTGCGGAGAGAACAGAGCAGGATATTGATTATGTATCACGACTTCGAAAGAGAAATGAAGATAAGAATGAAGACATTACTACAGCAATTGCACATGCGTGCTGTTCTACGGCCATTGATTTGAATGCGTCTGCAATTATTGCATTAACGATGTCAGGCTTTACTGCAAACAGAGTAGCAACTTATACACCTGCATGTCCAATTATTGGTATTACAGCAGATGAGGTAGTATATCGTCAACTTAGTATGGTATGGGGGGTAACTCCTATGTTAATTTCTGAGAATGATACTGCTGAGAAGATGTTTGAAGAGGCTGTACAGGTAAGTAAGGAAGCCGGATTAATCAAGGCAGGTGACAGGGTAGTATTAACAGCTGGGGTTCCATTAAAGATTACAGGTAAGACAAACATGATTCGAATTGTAGAGGTAGAGTAATTATATTTTAGAACAGTTACCAAAAATGTATTGTTATATGAATTATGGGAGTATAAAGTAGTTTATACGATTAGTACAGAAGATTAGAAGGCAGAATGGAGACAGGGATGAGCAGAATTTACTGTATAATGGGTAAAAGTTCAACAGGCAAGGATACCATATATAAAAGACTCTTGAAGAATAAGAAGCTTGAATTGAACAAAATAGTTCCATATACAACACGTCCGATTCGCGAAGGTGAGCAGGATGGAGTGGAGTATTTTTTTACTGATGTTGAGACTCTTGAAAGCCTGAAGCAGGAGAATAAGATTATTGAGTGCAGAGGGTATCAAACGGTTCATGGAATATGGTATTATTATATGGTAAAGGATGACCAAATTGACCTTGAGAATAAGGATTATCTGATTATTGGTACATTGGAATCTTATCAGATGACTAGAGATTATTTTGGAAATGATAAGGTTTGTCCGATATATATAGAGGTTGAGGATGGAGTGCGTCTGAACAGGGCGTTGCTTCGTGAGAAGAAGCAAAAGTCTCCTAAATATGAAGAGATGTGTAGAAGATATCTAGCGGACTGTCAGGATTTTTCTGAGGAGAAGCTGCAGGAAGCAGGGATAGAGAAGCGTTTCATAAATTGTAAGCTGAGCTGTTGTATACAGGAAGTGATACAATATATTTCCGATATGAAATAATTGTTTTTCGTATAGATAATATATTATAATGAGAGAAGTTATTGGATAGGGAGTAATAGAAATTACTCTCTATTTGTGGCAGAATAAATGGGAATAGCAGATTACTAGAGGATAATAGGGGTGTGATATCATGGATATCAAGGTGAATCAGGTACAACAGGCAATAATGCCGGAGCAGACGCAGAATGTACAGCCGACGGATGGTTCTTTTAAGTTTGTGTTGGCTAGTAATATTGCAGAGGCAGAGCTGGCAGAGAGATTGAATCTTATGATGCAGGAAATTGTAATGCAGGGAGATAAGCTTGTAAAGCGCATGGATGTTAAGGATATGCGCAGGTACAGGTCTTTGATTAAGGACTTTATGAATGAAATTGTGAATCGTTCACATAAGTTTTCCAGAGAGAATTTCCTTGATAGAAGAGGTCGTCATAGAGTATATGGAATCATTCGACTGGTAGATGAGAAGCTTGATGAGCTTGCGCAGGAGCTGGTGAAGGATGAGAAGGACAACATCAAGATATTATCTGTTGTAGGAGAGATAAGAGGTTTGTTGCTGGATATTTTTACGTAAAAGGCATTGGGCTGATATGGTAAGGGCAAGGTATAATGATAGAAGCACTTGATACAAATTGGGAGTCTGTAATAGGACAGGAGCATTTAACGAATAATTTACAGAATGCATTGAAATTTCAAAAAATCTCACATGCATATATCATACAGGGAGAAAAGGCTTCCGGTAAGAAGATGATAGCAGATATCTTCGCTAGAGCCCTTTTATGTGAAGGAGAAGGGACTAAGCCGTGTAATGAATGCCGTTCCTGTAAGCAGGCTATGAATAGAAATCATCCGGATGTAATTTATATTGAGCATGAGAAGCCTAATGTGATAAGTGTTGATAATATCAGAATGCAGATTAATAATAATATTGCAATTAAGCCTTATAGCAGTGCTCATAAGATTTATATTATGGATGAAGCCGAGAAGATGAATATTCAGGCACAGAATGCGTTGTTAAAGACTCTGGAGGAGCCTCCTGAGTATGCAGTGATTTTTTTGTTAACAACAAATGTTGATATCCTATTGCCTACCATATTAAGTAGGTGTGTAACATTAAATATAAAGCCGGTTGCGGGAGATTTGATTAAACGATTTTTAATGGAGAAGGTAGAGATACCAGATTATCGGGCAAGTGTGTGCGCATCCTTTGCAAGAGGGAATGTTGGACGTGCCAAGGGGCTTGCAACGGATGAAGCCTTCGACCAGTTGAAATCAGAGGCATTAGGTGTGCTGAAGAATCTATCTGATATGGAAGTAAATCAGATGGTAGCGGTGGTAAAGAAGATTTCAGAGGAGAAGCTGGATATTAATGATTATCTTGACTTGTGTACAATATGGTATCGTGATGTATTGCTTTATAAGTCATGTAAGGATATACAGCATATGATTTTTAGGGAGGATGTTTCAGATATCCAAAGAGTAGCTGAGACAAATTCCTATGAGCAGTTAGAACAGAAGCTTCGTAGTATTGATCATGCTAGAAATCGGTTAAAGTCAAATGTTAATTTTGATTTAACGATGGAGCTTTTACTTATGGAATTAAAAGGCATATAAAATAGAGTGAGGTAGATAGATTATGACAAAGGTAATAGGCGTAAGATTTAGAACAGCAGGAAAGGTATATTTCTTTGATCCATTAAATTTTGATATTAAGAAGGGTGACCATGTTATTGTAGAGACTGCCAGAGGTGTTGAATACGGAACGGTAGTTGGTGATATTCGTGAGGTAGAGGATGAATCGGTGATTCAACCGTTAAAGCCTGTACTTCGTGTGGCAACAGCCAAGGACGATGAGCAGGAAAAGTCAAATAAGGCGAAGGAGAAGGATGCCTTTAAGATTTGTCTGGAGAAGATTAAGAAGCACAATCTTGAGATGAAATTGATTGATGCAGAGTACACCTTTGATAACAATAAGGTTTTGTTTTACTTTACAGCGGATGGAAGAATTGACTTTAGAGAGCTGGTAAAGGATTTGGCTGCAGTGTTTAAGACACGTATTGAGCTTCGTCAGATTGGTGTTCGTGATGAGACTAAGATTTTAGGTGGTATTGGTATTTGTGGACGACCTTTATGCTGTCATACGCATTTATCAGAGTTTGTTCCGGTATCGATTAAGATGGCAAAGGAACAGAATCTTTCTTTGAATCCGACTAAAATTTCAGGTGTTTGTGGACGTTTGATGTGTTGCTTAAAGCATGAGGAAGAGACCTATGAGTATTTGAATAAGAAGCTTCCAAATGTAGGTGATAATGTAACCACAGATGATGGTCTTCGTGGCGAGGTACATAGTGTAAATGTATTACGTCAGTTGGTTAAGGTAGTGGTAGAGACCAATGATGAGAAGGAAATCAGAGAGTATAAGGTAGAGCAGCTTCGTTTCAAGAAGAGACATCGTAAGGATAAGCAGGATGATATTACTGCGGCTGAGTTAAGAGAACTTGAAAAGCTTGAGAAGCAGGAAGGAAGATCAAAGCTCAATGACGATTAAGCTCAAGGAGAACGAAAGAATTGATAATCTGCAAAGAAATGGTTATCAGATAATCCAGAATTCAGAGAAATTTTGTTTTGGAATGGATGCAGTATTGCTGTCCGGCTTTGCAAAGGTAAAGCCGGGCGGTGTTGTATTAGACATGGGAACCGGTACAGGAATTATACCGATTTTGATGGAGGCTAAGACAGAGGCAGCGCATTTGACCGGACTTGAGATACAGGAAGAGAGTGCGGATATGGCGATGCGGAGTGTCCGTTTGAATCATTTAGAGGATAAGATAGACATTGTAGTAGGTGACATTAAGGAAGCAGGCATAATTTTTCCGGCTGCTTCTTTTGACGTTATAACCTGTAATCCTCCGTATATGATTGGCCAGCATGGGATTCAAAATCCTGATAGTCCAAAGGCAATCGCGCGACATGAGGTTTTGTGTACATTAGAGGATGTTATTGCAAATGCAGCTAAGCTTTTAAAGCCGGGCGGGAATTTTTATATGGTACATAGACCGTTCCGTTTGGCAGAGATTATTGTCACTATGTCAAAGTATAAGCTGGAGCCTAAGAGAATGCAGCTGGTATATCCGTATGTTGATAAGGAGCCTAATATGGTGCTGATAGAGGGTTGTAGAGGTGGTAAATCCCGTATAACGGTAGAGAAGCCGCTTATTGTATATAAGGAACCCAATATATACACAGATGAGATATATGATATATACGGATATTAAGGTAAGTATGAACAGAATGGAGATAATATGGCAGGAAAACTTTATTTGTGTGCGACTCCGATAGGAAATTTAAGCGATATGACACCGCGCGTTGTGGAGACGTTGGAAACAGTAGACTTAATTGCGGCAGAGGATACAAGAAACAGTATTAAATTATTAAATCATTTTGAAATAAAGACACCAATGACAAGCTATCATGAATATAATAAGGTGGAAAAGGCAAAATATCTGATAGAGCAGATGCAGGCAGGAAAAAATATTGCTTTGATAACAGATGCAGGAACTCCTGCAATTTCTGACCCGGGTGAAGTATTAGTGGCAATGTGCCATGAAGCAGGGATTGTGGTAACTTCTTTGCCTGGAGCGGCAGCCTGCATTACCGCATTGACGCTGTCTGGCTTAAGCACCAGGAGATTCTGTTTTGAAGGATTTCTGCCATCGGAGAAGAAAGAGAAGAAGGATATTTTGGAGGATTTGAAGAAGGAATCGAGAACTATTATCCTTTATGAAGCTCCTCATCATTTGGTAAGAACGTTGCAGGAATTATATGACACTCTTGGAAATAGACGTATTACTTTATGCAGGGAGCTGACAAAGCGCTTTGAGACAGTATTACCTACTACCTTAGAGGAAGCACTTGCGATGTATGAGACAGAAGAGCCAAGAGGTGAATATGTACTTGTATTAGAGGGCAAGAGTCTGCAGGAATTTAAGAAGGAGCAGGAGGCAGACTGGCAGAGTATTTCAATCGAAGAGCATATGGCAATCTATGAGCAGAAGGGTGTAGACCACAAGGAAGCGATGAAGCTGGTTGCAAAGGATAGAGGAATTTCTAAAAGAGATGTTTATCAATATCTCTTAAAGTAGTTGACAAATGGTATGCATAATAATATACTGCCTATAGCTGTTGTCATAGCAGAGCAATATGAGCTGTGATATAAGAAAGGAGTAAAAATGGAAAGAGTATTTGAGCTTATTGAAGAACAGTTACATTTAACAGGTGTAGAAATTAACGAGGATTCATCATTCAAGGATGATTTAGGAGTTGACTCCATAGATTTGGTAGAGATGGTTATGGCATTTGAAGAGGAGTTCGGCGTGGAGTTAGCATACGAAGACTTAGAGAAGAATGTTAAGACCGTAGGCGACTTTGTAGAGTACTTAAGAGATCAGGGCGCTGATATTTAATTTCATAAAGTTAGAACAGTAAGAGACGTTATGGAAGCCTTGAATGGTTTGATAACGTCTCTTTTATATTGTTGAAGATGCTATACCTTATCTGTAGATAACTCTAAGAATCCCTTCAGATACTGGTTGGTCTGCTTACGATTATATTCACTGATGAGCAACACTTCACCTGTAATGAGACGCATGGTCTTACGGTCATAATGCTCTATGTATGCCGGATTTACAAGAAAGGATTTATGAATGCGCATAAAATGATAGTCTCTTGCGAGTAGTATCTTCTCAATATCATCCAGCTTGTGATAAAAGCAATCTTCGCCATCGGTAGTGATTACATGAATGACACGAGCTTCCGAATAAAAATATATAATATTAGAAATAGATATCCTTTTGTACTCAGGTCTTCGATAGTAGCTAAAATATGCAGTATTGGTCATTGCCATTTCGTAGGCACGACATATCACATTTCGTAGCCCGGTTTTTGAAAAGGAGTCATTAAGCAAGAATAAAGGCTGTAGACGAAATAGCTGTTCGTAGTTCAAATCAGGCATTGTATTGGCGGCAATAGACACGAGATTCCTGTTAAGAAGCTTAAGCTTTTCGACAGCCTGAATCATAATCCCTGGCTGCATATCTGCATTAAATAATACAATATCAGCCTGTACAGGTAAATGAAAAAGCTTGGTGGCACTGGAATACTTTAATATCTCAACAAGTACACCACGACTGCCAAAGCAGCTGTTAATTTCATCTTCCATACATTTTACAAGTGTCTCGTTTTCAAAACAAATTACAATTTTAATCATATTAATCTCCATTCTTGCTGCAACCCGGAAATTTGGGCGCAAGCACAAATTTCTGTGGGAAAAATCTTCCATATATGGATTTTTCACACTATACTCTCCTAAAGTTTTATTATTAGAGTGCCGATGATAGTAATAGATTTGTGTGATGCCGCTGGCACATGAATTAGTTCTATGTATAAGTGTCTTGAGGAGTAGCTTAGGACTTAAAAAGTTTAAATTTTTCTTGGAGAATTTTTGGGCATTTGACATGCCCTCAAATATAAGATATAATTTAATTAATTGAAGGAAAAGAATTAAATAAACAGACAATTTAAAATATAAGGGATGGAGTAACCTTGATTTGGGGAGTATAAGCGATAATGATTTGAGGAGGAACCAATATGCGTATAGTAGAAAAACTGCTATTCGGGATTGGTGGCTTACTAGCGCTTGTGCTTCTTTTTGTTTGCATTTGCCACTTTAATCCACAGCTTTCAAGTATGCTGGGAGACACAATTAGTGTCCGAGCAGAAGAGAATATTGTAGAAGAGGAGCCGGAAGTGGAGGAAACGACACCGACTGCTACCCCGGTGCCTACAGATGATGGTATTGTCAAGGACTACACCATAGAGCAATATGTAGCACCTGAGATAGAGGATTTGAATATTCCAAAAAGTATGCTTGGCAGGAATTTATATATACCAATAGACAATACCGGTGTATGGGTAGATGATTCCTATGTGGAGGATAATTATAAGCGTGTCGGATATGGAAAAACAGGTGAAGGCTTGGATTTCCCGAAAGAGATGTATCCGTATTATCATATGTTAAATGATACTACGAAGGCTTTGTACCGTCAGATTTATGCTAATAGTTATGCTTTGACAAAGTATTTTGTACCTGTTGAGCCTGTGAACGCCCAGCAGCTCAAGAATGCTTTTATGGCAGTATGTAATGACCATCCTGAGTTATTTTGGGTAAGCACAGAGTATGGTTACCAGTATACGACTTCAGGTCAGGTGGCTGAGATTATTATGCTTTATAATGAGCTGGCAAAGAATAAGGAACAGAACCAGAAGGCGTTAGAGGCAGCAGCTGAGGAATATGTAAAGGGTGCAGAGAAGTATTTGACGTTGTATGCGAAGGAAGTATATGTTCATGATACCTTAATGAAGAATGTCGAGTATGATAGTAAGGCAGCATGGAATCAGACAGCATATAGTGCGCTGGTAGAGGGTGAAACTGTATGTGCCGGCTATGCCAGAGCTTTCCAGTATATTATGCAAAAGATAGGTATCCCTTGCTATTTCTGCACAGGCTATGCAGGAGAGTCTCATGCATGGAATATCGTTAAACTAGAGGGCGAATATTATAATGTAGATGTGACATGGAATGATACAAATCCGAATACACATTTATACTTTAACGGTTCGGATAAGGACTATCGTTCTACACATATTAGGCAGGATTTATCCGTATATCTGCCGGCATGTAATGGTCAGGAATACAGAATGCTGATTAAGGAGCCTGTTGAGGAAGAAGAGGAAGAAAAGCCGACAAAGGTATATTCTTTAAGTGATTATGGATATACCAATAAGGATGTCATTGATAATATTGATGACTATTATAGGGACTGCTTCAATCAGATGATAGATAATAATAGTAATACTATCAGCTTTAGAAATGTAATTGCAGATGAGACATTGTGGAAAGAGATTTGCGATGAGTATGCCGATGGAAGCTATGAATCATGGTGTATTGATAGAATCCTAAGTGAAAAGCATAAGGGTAGCTGCGATATCAATGTAGTTGGTGAAAGACTTCAGGGCGGTTATTATGTCATTAAGCATACAGTGGAGTTTTACTAGATGATTGAAAGAGCGCAATAGCGTATGAATAGAAAATCGTGCGGACTTGTACTGGTCCGCACGATTTTATTTTGCATCCTTCCAGAAGTCAACAGGCTCATAGTCCTGAAGCTTAGCAAGAAAGCCTTTTTCCTGTAATTTCTCCTGTATCATATCCAGAATCGATTCATTATCAGCGGTTATTGTATGATAGTGAAAATTGCTGGTAATGTTTTTTAGTAAGCTGGACTTTCCAGAGGAAAGGTCCTTTAAATAGTTCTGAATATCCATACGGGATTTGATTCCCATATCGGCACGTACAATGCCGTATACCTTATGATAAACAAAGACATCTTCTACAATAGCACCAAAATCTACGAAAAGATTTAATTCGGTTTCTACATCTTCATCTGAATGAATGACCTTAAATACGCGGCTAACCTTAGTTGATTTACCTTGAACGATATATCCTCTATTGGTGGAGATGATATTAATTCCGTTAGCACGTAAAAGGGCGATGTCCTGAACAATTACCTGTCGGCTAACCTGCATATCCTTAGCTAGAGCAAGACCGGATATGGGGTTGGGGCTTTGTTCTATCATTTGTAGGATTTGTTTTCTTCTTTCCTCACCACGCATGTCTAAGGTTCCTTTCTAAATATTTGGCGGTTGCTTATACAGCATGTAAGTTCTTTAAAGAAATATCCATAATAGGAGCAGAATGAGTAAGTGCACCACTGGAAATAAAATCAACTCCTAAATCAGTAAGCTTAGCTATATTTTCCTTTGTTACATTACCTGATACCTCAACCTGAGCACGACCGTTAATAAAATCAATGGCTTCCTTCATAACCTCATGGCTCATATTGTCGAGCATAATGATATCAGCACCTGCTTCAACAGCTTCCTTTACCATATCAAGAGTCTCAACCTCAACCTCAATCTTGCGAACAAAAGGAGCGTAATCCTTTGCCATAGCAATGGCCTTGCTAATGCTGCCTGCAGCGCCAATATGATTATCCTTTAATAAAACACCGTCTGAAAGATTATATCTGTGATTATTGCCACCACCGATTCTTACAGCATACTTCTCGAAGATACGGTTGTTAGGGCAAGTCTTTCTAGTATCTAAAAGCTTTGTCTTAGTTCCTTCTAATAATGCAGCTACGGAATGTGTATAGGTTGCGATACCACTCATACGCTGTAAATAGTTGAGTGCTGTACGTTCGCCGCTTAAAAGTACACGGATGTCGCCATATACCTTAGCCATAAGCTGGCCTGCCTTAACCTCGTCACCGTCCTGCACATATAACTCTACCTTAGTGGATGGATCTAAAAGGGTAAAGGTTGCAGAAAATACCTGTAAGCCACAGATAATACCGTCCTGCTTGCAGATAAGGTCAACCTCACCGGCCTGTGGATGTGGCATAACACTGTTGGTAGATACGTCATCGCTTGTAATATCCTCACGTAATGCGCTTAAAATAAGCGGTTCAACATTTAATTTCATAGTAACCTGATCGTACATATTCATAACTCCTTTGTTATCTTAATCTAATCTTATTGAATTTGTTTTAATGCAATTTCCTTGTAATTGGCAGCAAGTGCTTGGGTATCCTGATATTTTGTTAAATCAACAGAAATATTCATAGAAGAAGCAGTAGCCTGATTCAATGTAATATCCTGGGCTGCACGTTTGGCAAATACCAAACTCTCTAAAAGGGAATTGCTTGCCAGTCGATTCTTACCGTGAACACCATTGCAGGCAGTCTCACCAACGGCATAAAGCTGCTCCATGGTAGTCTTGCTCATCTCATTAACCTTGATACCGCCCATGTAATAATGCTGTGCCGGAACAACAGGAATACATTCCTTTGTAACGTCATAGCCCATCTTAAGGCAATGTGCCATAATATTTGGAAAATGACTTTCAAGCTCATCGACAGGAATGGTGCGAAGGTCCTCCCACACATAATCCGTACCGTCTTTTTCCATCTGTTCATGGATTGCCTTGGTTAATAAATCTCTTGGTAGCAGCTCGTCTACGAAGCGATTCATATTTTTATCGTAAAGCTTAGCACCCTCACCACGTACTGACTCTGAAATCAGGAAGCTTCTATCGTTGCTGTCCGGAGTATATAAGGTGGTAGGATGAATCTGCACATAATTGGCATCCTTTAGTGCTACACCATGGTTTACAGCGATAGCCAGAGCATCTCCTGTTAAATGGCGGAAATTTGTAGAGTGACGGTAAAGGCCGCCGACACCTCCGGTTGCCAATACAGTAAAGGTAGCTTCCATGGTCTGAATAGAACCGTCTGCAAGCTGTACTACACCGCCGTAGCAGTTGTTATTTTCTGAAATAATATCAAGAAGAGTTGTATGCTCCAATAACGTAACGTTAGGAAGCTCACGTACTCTTGCTAAAAGCTTACTGGTAATTTCCTTGCCTGTAATATCTGCATGGAAGAGGATTCGTTTGGCAGAGTGAGCGCCTTCCTTTGTAAAGGCAAGATCTCCATTCTCATCTCTCTGGAAATCAACACCATAGGATAGCAAATCAGAAATGACATCCTGTGAGGAACGAATCATAATATCAACGGAATGCTTATCATTCTCATAATGACCAGCCTTCAATGTGTCCTCAAAGAAGCTGTCATAATCATCAGCGTCTCTAAGCATACAGATACCACCCTGTGCAAGGAAGGAATCATTGCTTTCTGCATCAGACTTAGTGATTAATGTAATTTGTTGGTCTCTTGGAAGCTGTAGGGCACAGTATAAACCGGCACAGCCGCTTCCGACGATTAATATATCAGTTTTCATGATAAATCCTTTCTGAAAACAATTCTTTGGTAAGTGCTTATTTGGCAAGCTCCAGCATTCTCTCTAATGGCTTAAGAGCAGCAACACGAAGCTCATCAGATACAGTTACTTCATTTGTTTCGTGTAGTAAAACATCTCTTACCTTTTCTAAGGTAATCAGCTTCATATCTGTGCATACCTGATTATTGTTGAGCGTATAAAACTTTTTATCAGGATTTTGCTTTTTAAGCTCGTACATAACACCGATTTCTGTTCCTACAATAAATTCCTTGCAAGAGCTGTCTTTTACATAGTCAATAATACCGGAGGTACTTCCGATGTAGTCGGCTTCATCAAGAAGAGACTTTTGACACTCGGGATGTACAACAAATTCAGCGTCCGGATGAGCAGCCTTGGCAGCAGCTACATCAGGCATGGCATTATGAATTGGGCAGTAGCCTGTATTTAAAATAACAGTCTTTTCAGGAACCTGTTCAGAAACATAACGTCCAAGATTGCCATCAGGAATAAAGAAAATATGCTTATTTGGCATGTTCTTAACAATTTTGATAGCATTTGCGGAGGTTACGCATACATCGGAGTAGGTTTTAATAGTAGCTGTAGAATTGATATAGCATACAACAGCTAAATCATCATACTGTGCCTTTAATTCTTTAATCTTAGCAATATCAACCATATGTGCCATAGGGCAGTCAGCACTCATATCCGGCATAAGTACCTTCTTGGTTGGATTCAGTATCTTAGCGCTTTCGCCCATAAAGGATACGCCGCAGAATACGATAATATCGGCATCAACAGTGGTTGCTACCTTGCTAAGATAAAAGGAATCACCGATATAGTCTGCAATCTCCTGAATCTCATCAGATACATAATAGTGAGCCAGTATGACAGCTTTTTTTTCTTTTTTTAATTTTGCAATCTCTGCTTGTATAGACATAAACATTCCTCTCAATTTCTATAAATCCTATGGATTGTAAATCCTTTGGATTCTGTGGATTTTGCCTCATGGTTGAGACTTTTTAACATGACACGAATTATAGCACTTGTAAGGTCAAGTGACAAGACAGTTGTAAAGTTTAGTGTAAAATATGTGTAAAATCCCGAAAAAAAGGTACTTCATGGTATAAAAAAAGTGCACTTTATCAATAAAAATTATCAATAAAGTGCACTTTTTATAGTAGCCATTTATTTACAATCGGAATGAAAAATAGCAATCTGGTAATTCCCAGACATAGTATAAATACAAGCATTGTCAATATTGGAATCATAATAATTGGGTGTATTAGTAAAGTAGAAACACCTAGCTTAGTCAAAATTTGAATAACAAAGGGATGCAGTAAATAAATGCCCATTGTATATTTGGAGAGTTCGGTCAGTTTTTGTACAAAATATTTTTTGTCCCAGGACAAATTTTTAATGATTAAGTATATGCATCCGCAGCTAATAAACTGAGGGAGCATCAATGGATTATTTAATAGGGTGGATGCTTTGTCTTTGACTATGGCATCAAAGCCACAGGCAAGGATTACAATCGTCATGCAAAGGACAGAAGTAAAAGCAAGTCTCCATAAACACTTGCCGGATAACGGTCTTGTCACATGAGAATGCAGATAATGACCTAAAATAAAATAGCCGATGTAGCCTGTCAGCATGACAAGTGAGGTACGGTCATAGTAGCTTTGCACAATGGTTCGATATGGATAATCATAGGCAAAGGTAGCTGGCAGCAGAGCACCAAAAATAGCAAACAGGAAAAGAAAGTAACGGCATATCTGCTTCTTTTGAAAGGCTTCCCGCAAAATCGGACTGATGATATATAGGATTATAAGCTCAGGAAGAAACCATAGATGATAGATACCCTTTCCCAATAAGGTTTTCAAAAACAGCTCGTCTTTTATGGTTATAAAATCAAGTGGCAGCTCTCCTCTAAAAAATGGCAGACTATTATAAAACAGGAGCCATACATGATAGGTAAGAAACAGGCGCAGTATTTTGTAGATATATAATTTTTTCAGTGTAATGTCATAATCTGTTCTGAGAAAAACAGCACCGCTTATCATAAAGAAAAATGGAACACCAAGAATGGCAATGCAGTCAAAAAAATTCATAGCTTGCCACTGGCTGGTTGCAACGGAAATCTCTTCCCAATTAAGGGCAGAAATATGAACACATATAATCATAAGTGAGGATAAAACCCGAAGAATATCTATATAGGTAATGCGCTCTGAATGTTTGTCTGATACCTGTGAAGTCATGGCAGATTCTCCTTTCACCAAGATACATAGTATAATTATGGTTATCTTAGCATAGAAATAAAAGCTATGTAAATAATCATGCGATAATCTTTATTTCTTCGACAAATGGTGCTATTATGTTTAATGGTAAAAGGGTGTATTATGTCTTTTTATAGGAGATATTAGAGAGGAAGAGGAGTATGTTATTTATTGTTTTAGCGTTAAGTCTGCTATTTATGGAGATAGTTTATCATATAGGAGTTGTGGGATTACAGGGAATGAATCTGCTGTTAGCGATTCCGGCGATTATCTTGATAGCAGGTGTAGAGAGTCTTGTGATTACTATAGGGAAAAGAGTGGTGAATAAATCAATCCTTTGGGTGATTCAGGCAGTTAATTTCCTGATTTATGCAAGCCAGCTAATCTATATGAGAATTTTTACCCAGCCGCTACTGATGGCCGCTGCAATTAATGCGGGTGAGTCTGCATTAACAAATTATTGGAGAGAGCTGTTATATGCAATGGGGCAGAATGCAATATGTTTGATATTGTTGGCACTACCGTTGATTGCAACAGGTGTTTTATTGCATAAGAAGGTAATTGTACTCGAGGCGCATAAAAAGAATCGTATCTGGGGCGGTGTTTCTGCGGGCTCAGGTCTTGTATTCATGATTCTGGTATTAGTGATTGGATATAGTGCAGGATTTGCTTATTATACAGATTATCAGGAATATTATGATCCCAAGTATATTATAGAAGAGTTTGGAGTACTGGCATCGGTACAGAGAGATTTGATGGGCGATATCCTTCCGGAGAGAGAGATGGAGCTTGTGGCAGCAGATACAGCAGTAGAAGACTTTGAGTTAAATGAATCTTTGGTGCAGTCAGAAGACGGTATAGAGACATCGACAGAGGAGAACTCTGTGGCAGAGACAGAAGAGGAGTCGATAGCTGAGGAAGAGCCGGTTATTTTGCCTAATACATTGGATATTGATTTTGCAAAGCTTCATGAGCTTGCAACAGATAAGAGTGTAAGTAAGCTCGTTACATATATGGAGGCGCGAACACCTACTTATCAGAATGAGTATACAGGTATGTTCGAGGGGTATAATCTGATTTATATGACAGCAGAAGGCTTTTCAACCTATGCAATGACACCGGAGCTGACACCGACATTATATAAGTTAGCCAATACAGGCTTTGTAGCGAATAATTACTATGTACCGTTATGGCAGACTAGTACCAGTGACGGTGAGTATGTAAATCTTACAGGGCAGATACCTTATAAGCAGTTTAGTATGACAAAGACCTCTGAGAATCAGCAGCCGTATTCGTTACCTGCTTATTTTGCGGCAGAGGGAGTAAAGAGCTATGCTTATCATAATAATTCCCTTAGCTATTACGACAGACACTTAAGTCATCCAAATCTTGGTTATGACTTTAAGGCGGTTAAGCTTGGTGAGCTGTCACAGGCAGAGTGGGGAAGCCAGTTATTTGAGATGGAGGGTGCAAAACAGTGGCCATCTTCTGATTTCAATATGATAAAAGCGACACTTCCTGAATATATTAATAATGAGAGATTTCATGCATATTATATGACCATATCAGGACATATGAATTACAATTTTATTGGTAACAGTATGTCAATGAAGAATAAAGAAGCAGTTGCCAATCTTCCATATAGTGAAGAAGGAAGAGCGTATATAGCATGTAATATAGAGCTGGATAAGGCATTGGAGTACTTGATTGCTGAATTAGAGAAGGCAGGTAAGCTGGAGAATACAGTAATCGCATTAAGTGCAGACCATTATCCATATGCGATGAATGTCGATAATTATGAGGAGCTTGCCGGTAAAGAATTAGAGAATACACTGGACTTATACAGAAATACACTGATAATATGGAATTCCAAGATGCAGGAGCCTGTAGTGATTGATAAGCCATGTGGAGCAATGGATTTATTACCAACACTTTATAACCTGTTTGGATTTGAGTATGATTCAAGACTGTTAGCAGGAACAGATATGCTCTCAGACAGCGAGGGATTGGTAGTATTTTCTAATAGAAGCTTTATTACAGATAAGGTATCTTATAATAAGGCAACAGGTGAGGTACTCAGTATAACAGAGGATGAAGTAGATACAGAGTATGTAGAGACAATGAAACAAAAGGTAAAACAGTTATGTGACTATTCTGCAGGTATCCTGAATAACGATTTCTTTAGCTATATAGAGCAGGCAAGAAATAGTGAGGATAGTGTAGAAGAGCCATAAATGAGGTAAAAGATGGAATATAGAAATCAAACATATGATGAAGAGAGAGCTTTATATGGCTTAAGAGATGCAAAGGTTATAGATTGCAGGTTTGCAGGCGAAGCAGATGGTGAGTCCGCTTTGAAGGAATGTGTGAATATAGAGGTTGCGAATTGTGGATTCGAGCTACGATATCCCTTCTGGCATGTGGATAAAGCAAGGATTTCTAACTGTAACATGACAAGTGACTGTAGAGCTGCATTATGGTATGACAAGGATGTTCGTTTAGAGAATTGTAAGCTGCATGGTATCAAGGCATTGAGAGAATGCGACGAGACATATCTTTCAGATTGTGATATAGATTCCAAGGAGTTTGCGTGGAAATGCAGAGGTGTAGAGCTTCATAATTGTGAAATGATATCAGAGTATCCGTTTTTTGAATGTTCGGATATGAAGATAGATGGTTTAAAGATGCAGGGCAAGTATTCTTTTCAATATATAGAGAATGCAGAGTTTAAGAACTGTGTGTTAGATACAAAGGACGCCTTTTGGCACAGTCGTAATGTTACAGTAACAGATAGCGTGGTAAAGGGTGAATATCTTGGCTGGTATGCTGAGAATCTTACCTTTATTCGCTGTAAGATTATTGGAACACAGCCTTTGTGTTATGTGAAAAACCTTGTATTGCAGGACTGCACTATGGAGGGAACTGACCTGGCATTTGAATACAGTAGTGTAGATGCTAGGATTATTGGTGGTATTGACAGTGTAAAGAATCCTTTGAGTGGTAGAATCATGGCTGATAGTATCGGTGAGATTATCAGAGAAAATTCCGTAAAGGGTGAAGGTACATGCGAAATAATTGTTAATAACAAATAAAAATGTTAGTGAGATTAAAATGTAGAAAGCGAGAAAATGGGACATGCTATTTAATTCCTTACAATTTGCTATTTTTTTGCCTATAGTATTTGCGTTATATTGGATATTACCGCATAAGTGGAGATGGGCATTGATATTGGCATCCAGCTATTATTTTTATATGAATTGGAATGCCAAATATTTGTTATTAATTATGTTTATTACGGGAATTACCTACATAGGTTCTCTATTGGTAGAAAAAGCTAAGGATAAGAGGCAGCAGAAGTTATGCGTTGGTTTGGTTATTTTTGTAAGCTTGTCTATTTTATTTGTATTTAAATATTTTAATTTCTTTGGTGATTTAGTTGTTACAGTATTGAATTGGGCATCCTTACCTGCACCGCAGATTGCGCTTTCATTATTACTTCCGGTTGGTATCTCTTTCTATACGTTTCAGTCAATTGGTTATATTATTGATGTATATCGAGGAGATATTGAAGCGGAGCATCATTTGGGAAAGTATGCAGCGTTTGTGTCCTTCTTTCCACAGTTGGTTGCCGGTCCGATTGAAAGAACGAGTAATTTATTACCTCAGCTTCGCAAAGAACAGTTTTTCTCATATGATCAGGCAAGCTATGGTTTAAAGCTGATGGCGTGGGGATATTTTAAGAAGATTGTAGTAGCGGATACATTAGGTGCATATGTGGACAAGATATATGGTGATTTGCATTTCTTTTCCGGTGGGGCAAGATTCTTTGTAATTTTCTTTTTTGCAATTCAGATTTATTGTGATTTCTCAGGATATTCAGATATTGCAAGAGGTACATCCAAGCTCTTTGGTATCGAGTTGATGGAGAACTTTAAGAGTCCATATTTTGCAACATCTATTAAAGAGTTTTGGCGTAGATGGCATATATCGCTATCGACTTGGTTCCGTGATTATGTGTATATTCCATTAGGTGGTAACAGAGTAAGCCGTATACGTAATTCTATGAACTTATTGATTACATTTTTACTCAGTGGATTGTGGCATGGAGCCGCTTTAACCTTTGTAGCATGGGGAGGCTTACATGGTGCGGCACAGGTTGCTGAGAAATCTTTTGATAAAACCAAACTGATGGAAGTTAAGAAGAAGCTGCCATTTGCCGTTCAGGTTATCATTAATTTTGTGATTGTTTCTGTATTATGGGTATTTTTCCGTGCACAAACATTTAAAGATGCGGCATATACTTTACTTTTTTGTTTTAGCGGTTTCGAGAATCCAATGCAGTGGTTGAGCAGTGCATTTACGAATATGGGAATTGGCTGGATAGAGGGAATCAGAATTGCCGGAATGCTGATTTTACTAGGTGTATTTGATTATCTTTCTCTTAAGAAAGACGTGATTGCAGAGGTTAGTAAATGGAAGCTTGGCTCTAGATGGTTGTTGTATGTCAGCTTTGTAGTTATGATTTTTCTGTGGGCACCGGCAACCAGTGCAGAGTTTATATACTTTGATTTCTAGGAGTGGAGTATGAAGAAGTTTTTGGGTAGAGTATGTATTATGGGAAGCTTATTATTAGCACTGCTTTTAGGATTGAATTTCCTATATATTAATACAGACTATTATAAGAATCTGAATGACATGGGAAAGTTTTCCAAGGTCCCGGAGCATATTGATGTGGTGAACTTTGGAGCATCGCATAGTGCTTGTGCGTTTAACTGGTCCGGATATGAGGAATTTGACGGTGCCAACATGGCACTTGGTTCTCAGACAGTGGTTTATGATGAGGCATTCTTTGATTACTATGCAGATAGGATGGATGAGAATACGACGGTAATTTTGGAGGTTATGTTTAAAACTTTATATGAACAGGAACCGAGTGAAAAGCCTTATCCGACAAATATTACAAGATACTATCAGGTGTTGCCTAACAAATATATTAAGCAATGGAATCTTGTGGATGCGATTCAGTATAAATATATTCCGGTGTTGGGCAATAGAGAGAATATAGTTAGCAAGATTATAAAAGACTGGATGAATGACTCAGAGATTAAGAGTGAATTTGAGCAGCAACAGCAAATAAGTGCAGAGCTTACCGGTGAGCCAACACAGGTGCTGAGCGGTTGGGAAGAGGACGCTATGAATGCAGAGGGGAATAGAAGAGCTAATGTATTTATGGAGTTAAGCGGTGACCAGAGTCATGGTGAGCAGTATGAGGCATTTATAAGAATTATTGAAAAATGTCAGGCACGAAATATACAGGTAGTATTGGTTTCGGCACCTACATTGCCATGCTTTTATGAAAGCTTTAGTGATGCATTCATGGAGAACTTCTATGCAGATATGCGGGAAATCTGTGATACGTATGGCTTAAAATATTATAACTATACAGGTGATGAAAGATTTTTAAAGGACTATCGATGGTATAGTGATACAGATCATTTAAATGGTTATGG
The DNA here is from genome assembly GCA_045579665.1 of Lachnospiraceae bacterium. GTDB lineage: Bacteria > Bacillota > Clostridia > Lachnospirales > Lachnospiraceae > COE1. The sequence continues at coordinate 17,052 of JAZNMO010000158.1, read as the reverse complement.
TAGTATGATTTTCACCGAACAATTTTTAGAGGATCATAAAGAAACTCTGAATTTCCTAAAATAAATGTTAGTAACAAATAAAAATGTTAGTAAAGGAGCTCTGAAGAGCTTCTTTTTTTGAATTCGCTGAACACACATTAGTAAGCCTATAGCACATATTTAACATGACATTAAAAACAACTGTATGAATTGATTGAAAAAATAGCGTTTTGAGGATATAATGAATAATTAGGAAACTAGCGTTTTTAGATTTCAAAAATTGTAATGATGGGTGATATTTTATGGGAACAATGAAACAAAAGAAAAATATTTTAATCATTTTTTCATATATTATGTTGGTGGTTGTGTTACCTGCAACTTTATTCTTATCGGGTTATATTAGAGAGGAAATGAATAACCAGATTCAACAGACCATCAATAATGAAGCAAGTCTTTGTGCAGATATGATAAAGCACCAATATACAAGTGACATGCTGCTTTTAGAGAGCTTGGCAATAGGTGTGGAAGACGGTTATCAGGATGGTTCTTTGGTAAATATTAAAAGAATGCAGTCTATGGCAGAACGCTACGGTATGAAGAGAATTGCTTTTACGGCATTGGATGGCAGTACGATGTCTACTGATGGTGTGGAAATGAATCTTAAGGGTATAGAGAATATTGAGCGTGCATTATCGGGTGACGCACATTTGACCACAGTTATTCATGATGAAGCAGATGGCAAAGAGGTAAATATTTATTCTATGCCGGTTTATGATAGTAATACGGGGGAAATCTTTGGTGTTTTATCAGCAGTATATGATAGTGAGGTTTTTAGGGAACTGCTAACTGTAACGGCATTTGAAGGTGAAAGCTATACCTATATTATTGATGCAGATGGAAACGTAGTGATTAATACAAACCATCATAATGCGATTGTTGGTATGGAGAATATCTTTACTCATATGGCGATGTATTCACAGAATGATGTTTCGATAGCAAATATTAAGAGTAATATGGAAACACATTCCCTTTGCTTCTTTGAAGTATACGATAAAAAGGGGAATAAGTTTGCCTGTACATATCCATTAGATATCAACAATTGGTACGTGGTTAGTGTTGTGCCAAAGGCAATTGCAGAAGCATCAAAAAATACAATTATGTATAGTGTAGCAGTATATTGTATCGTTATTTCCATAATTGCGATTTTTGTAGTTCTTAGTATCCGTAATTCGCAAAAGGAGAAGAATCGACTTTTAAAGCAGGCGTTATATGTAGATCCACTTACAGGTGGAAGCAGTTATGCGAAGTTCTGTCTGGATAGCAGGGAGCGTTTAGATAAGGACAAGAGGCATAATGCAGTCTGTGCTTTTCTGGATATTGATAATTTTAATCTGATTGCAACACTTTATGGAAATGAAGAGAGTGATAAGACAATCATTCAGATACATGAAACAATAGAGAAATGTGTTGGTGAAAATGGTATCTTTTGCAGAAATAGCTCTGACCAGTTCTGTGTAATGTATTTTTATGCCAGTACAGAGGAAATGGAAAATAATCTGCAACAGTTTATAAAAGCACTACATGATAATAGAACGATGGAGCATATCTTAAGACCGTCTCTTGGTATCTATGTTGTTGAGGACAAGGATGAAAATATCGAAGATATGATAACAAAGGCAAGAATTGCTCATGAAACCATTAAGCAGACCAGTGAAACAAATGTCGCATATTATGACGAGAGCTTCCGTAATAAAATGTATGAAAACCGCCATATGGAAGATGAGATGGAGCTGGCATTAGACAGACACGAGTTTGTGCCATATATCCAGCCAAAGTATAATGCATTTACAGGAGAAATCTGTGGAGCAGAGGCATTGATACGTTGGATTACATCAGACGGAATGGTAATTTCACCGGGTAAGTTTATCCCATTGGCAGAGAATAACGGATTTATACGACATCTGGATAGAGAAATGTTTGCGATGGTGTGCCGTATACAGAAGCACTTTATGGATGAGGGAATAAAGCCGGTACCAATATCGGTTAACGTTTCCAGACAGCTGATGTATGATAGGAATTTTGTAGACGATTATCAGAAAGCAATACAGAATATGGGGCTTACCAATGATATGGTAGAGCTGGAAATTACGGAAAGTGCACTCTTTGAGGATTTGGACTTGTTCAGAAGTACTTTGGAGAAGCTAAGAGGTTATGGATTTAGAATCCTTATGGATGACTTTGGGACAGGCTATTCTTCTTTGATGATGCTCAAATCCGTACCGATTGATGAGATTAAGCTGGATAAGAGCTTTATTGATGACTACAATGATGAAAAAGGCAGTAGTATTATCTGTTGTGTTCTAAACCTTGCTAAGATGCTGGAGCTGCCAGTTGTGGCAGAGGGCGTTGAGACGGAGAATCAGTATCTGTATTTGAAGCAAAGAGGCTGCGAAGTGATTCAGGGGTACTATTTTGCGAAGCCGATGCCGGCCGCAGAGTATGTGAAGAGAATGAAGCAGAGCTAAAAGGTAAGAGGTATGAAGAAAAGAAAAAGTATTTCCATCATTTCTTTGATTACAGTTGCATTTCTGGTTTATGGAAGTAGTCTGACCTATCAGGAGCAGATAATAGCAGAGGAAATGCCGGATGAGGGGCGTCAGATGAAGTCTGAAGCATTGGCAGATGCCTTGGTGGAGAACGGTAAGAAGGTTCTTTACGGCACAGAAGATATTGCTAAAGATTATAAGATAGCATATGAGCTTTTTAGTAGAGCAGAGACCTTTGGCAGTATGAATGCCTATTATTATCTGGGACTGATGTACGATGAGGGTTATTATGTAGAAGAAGATAATGAGCAGGCGTATCTTTGGTATGAAAAGAGTGCCAATGCAGGCTATGCTGTTTCCATGAACAAGCTGGGGATGCTGTATTACAAGGGAGAGGGTGTTAGTCAGGATAGCACAAAGGCAAGGGAATACTTTGAGATGGCAGTAGCTAAGGGAAATACATCTGCTATGAATAATATTGGGATGATGTATCATAGTGGTGTTGGTGTGGAGCAAAGCTATGAAATGGCGTTAGAATGGTTTGTGAAAGCGGCCAAAGCAGGAAATGCTTCTGCAATGTATAATGTGGCAAGCTACTATTTCTATGGATTTGGCGTCGAAAAAGACGAGGACCAAGCTTTGGAATGGGCGAAGAAAGCCTTGGCGGCCGGATATACTGCGGCGCAGGATATGATACAGGTGTTTGAATAGTGAAAATATAAATGCAAAGAGGAATACCGATATAAAAGGTATTCCTCTTTGCTATGTGCGGAATTTGTAATATTCGTGAACAAGACTACGATAGCCCCAGTCTTTGAGCGTTTCATAGCGAATACGATAATTTCCCTTGTAATGTCTTCCTGTTACAGTGTAGCGAATGTATTTCTGCAAGTAATCATCGATGATTCGTAATCCTGTATCTGTTGTAAGATTAGGGAAAAACCAGCGAGACCATGTAAAGTCATTGTGACCTATGGGAATATTATCGTTATCTGCGGAATCAAGGTCTGAACCATAGAACTTTTGATTCATAGCGCGAATGAAGCCAATCGCTGCTTTTTCAGAAGATAGGTTTTTCTTACGCTGCCAACGTCTAAGGGCATCTGCTTTGCGCTTTATTTTAGCCTTCATCTTCATAATGGTGGTATCGGATAAATCAATATCTCCATTTCGATAACAGAAGCCTAGGAACTCCCATACTTCGCCAGGCTTTGAGATATGCACCTTGTCCGGATTTATTGTAAGCTTTAAGTCGGATAAGCTCTTATAAAGCTGTGTTTGAAGTTGAGTAAGCTCCTCCAAACTGTCAGCAAAGAGAATGATATCATCTGAATAACGAAAATAGGGAATATTTAACTCTTTAAAGTAATCGTCAATTTCTTTTAAGTAAATGTTAGCAAAGAAGGGTGAAATTGGCGTTCCAGCCATTGCGCCGTGTTGTTCGGATATCAGGCTGCCATTTTCGATAACGTTATTTTCGTTTAATATACGTGAAAAGAGAAGAAATAATGGCATATCATAATCTTGTAAAAAACTTAACTTTTCTAACAGGATATTCGTATCGATGGAGTTAAAGTAATTGCTGATATCAACTTTTAGGCAGTATTTGTCTTGTACAGATGGCATGGAACGAATACGTCTTATAGCATCCCATACACCAAATTCTCTGCGAAAGGCATAGCAGTTATCACAAAAAAAGCTATCATAACGAAATAAATGAAAGGCAATAAATTTAAGAAAAAGGCCTTCATCGCCCGTAAAGGTATAGACAATACGTTTCTTTGTTGACCCTTGCTTATTAATAATTCGTTTATGCGGGTAGCTCATAGGATAAGCATTTTTCTTCCAAAGCTCGCAAATTGGTAAATATGCTTTTCGCTCTATAAAATCAGCTAGCTGCTTCTCTTCTTCTTTGTTAAGATGTTGTTTTTCTGTTTTGTATTGTAGATAAGCGCGCCAATAATCCTCTTTTCCTGCATCTTCAAGTATAGTATTTATCATGGTAATCATATCTTTCTAAAGTATAAAAAAAGAAAGAGAAACAGCTTTGAAGCAATTAAGCCGTGCTAATTGCTACCAGACTGAACATACTCCCATTGCCCGCAAAATACTAATATGCAGAGTATGCTTCATCCGTCACGGGCGCAACAAATAGGTTGCATTTCTCTTTCTTCTTTCTGAAATTATATCAAAATTATCTTGCAACATTGTCTGAAAGCTGCTTCGATATGTAGGAATATCTGTTAGGAAGATGCAACAAAAGGTTCATGCAGAATACATGCTGTCTTTCACATGCCTCATGTGCAAGGAGAACATCCTTCTTCTTATAGTGAGAAGGAATATCAATAATGATAATCATAGCCTTAGGGACACCATTCAAATAAAGACCATAGCTGTAATCTCTGGCATTGCTGTCAGCACCTAATGCAGCGGCAGGAATATTCTTACGAAGCTCATAGCCGTTCCACTCGGATGCCGCAATTCTTTCGATACGGTCACATACAACAGACTCTTCATAGCCGCAGTCTTCTTCGTCCGGATTGTTAATATCAGTTGTAACTGCGCTTCGGGCTGGTGCTGATGAGTTAGTAGGTTTCATCGAGCTGTTTAAGCTATCAAGTGCTGTGTCTACTACATTATCAACAACATTAGATATAATCTTACGTGCTTCTCTTTTTAGCAAATTATCTAAGAATCCCATAATATTCCTCCATTTACATAAGTATGGAAGAATTTTAGCATATCTAAGTATTTTTATCAATGAAATATGTAAAAAGCTGTAGTGGTAATGAGGTGATGTATGAACTTAGAGATATATGAAGTGCAAGATTGAATTGTATAAAGATTAGTCTGATTTACATAAAATTACTATTTACTTACATCAAAACGCTACAATTGCGTAGCAATTATGTTGACAATGCTACGATTTGTAGCATGTAATGTTATTGTATGTTACATCAATAATAAAAAAGGAGTGAATCATGTTATGAAGAGAAAACATAGTAAATGGATTGCAATACTCACCATTGCAACATTGCTTGTAGGTCAGACTATTACAGTATGGGCCGACGAAGTAACAGAGGAACCGGAGGTAATCGAATCCTCAGAGATAGGTATCGATGAACCGTCCACAGAGCAAATCGCTACAGAGAGTAGCGAGACAGAAACAGAGGTAGAGACAAATGCTACCGAGGAGACGACAACAGAAGTATCTACGGATGAGGTAGAGACAGAGGCATTAGAGTATCTGCAAATGCTGTTAGCAGAGGACGCTGGTACAGAAGAGTCGACAACGACAGAGTTATTACCTGTTACTGCGTATTGGGATGAGGATTTCCCAGGATTATTCGAGTTTGATAATCCAAATACGGTAGAGGTTATGGTTTATGAAGAATTGCTTTACGATGGAATTTGTAAGATATCGGGTTGGAATACATATAATCCAGGCGAAGGCGGCGGTATGTTCTATAATATATATGAAATCAAAGAGTCAGGCGATTATGTAGTAAAAACCTATGTTTTCCCTAGTGATATAACAATGGAAGAAATGTGGGCAAGTCTAGACGCAGACTCATGTGAATATATATCTTCAACAGAGGTTTATTCCTATACTTATCCAGGTGTTACTTTACCAACAGTAACAGGTATTGAATTTAGTTCGACAGGTATCGTAACCTGGGATTTGATTGATAGTGAATATGTGTGGAAATATAATGTATGTTTATATGATGTAACAAATGGAGGAAAAGAGCGTATTTGTGGTGAAGGCGTGTATCCAGAATATGATACAAATTTCTCTGTAGACTTTCTTGATTATATTTCAGAAGGAAGAGAATATGCTGTAACAATGACTGCTTATAGTAACAATATCAATGAAATCTACAATGGCGCGGAATCAGAGTTAGTATATCTTAGCGATGATGATATTGCGGAAGAAGTAAATAAAACATTAATAGAAGTAACAGGTAGCTTATCTGAGGATTCTTCAGCAGATGTAAAGTCAGCTTTTGCAGATACACAAGAGAAGCGCGAATTACAGCTTGCGATGCAGACAAACAGCGATACAATAGCAGAGATTGAGAAGTTAGAAGCCTTATATGAAGAGGCGGCAGGTGTTTCAACATCAGTTACAGTAGCTGATGAAGCAGGAGTAGATGCAAGTAAGATTAAATTGCTAGGAGCTTCTTTAAATGCATCGGCAGGTGAAGTAAACTTTGATGTAGGTGTACCTGATGAAGAGACAGTAGAAGAACTTTTAGGTAAGAAAACATTGTTAAATCCAGTATGCTTTAGCATGAATCTGACAGGTGCAGATGTTAATTCAACAAATCTTGCAGTGCCAGTTACAATTACAATGCCAATACCAGAAGGTATTAATGAGAGTAGACTTTGTGTAATTCACTATTCTGTAGATGGTTCTGCTGAAACAGTAGCTTTAAGAAAAAATGGAGATGGAACTGTTTCCTTTACAATTACTCATTTTAGTGAGTTTGTATTTGGTGAAGTAGAAGAGACTTCAAACAATACTTCCTCAAGTAGCTCTGCAGACAGTTCTTCAAGTAAAACGGTAGAGAAGCCATGGGTTCCAACAACACCTGACGAGAAGGAAAGATATTCTTATTTTGGACGTGAGAAGCTTAAATATATTGTAGGTACAGAAGGGGGATATAAGGCGGAACTTGTTAATGAAATGCAAGGTAGATTATTCTTTGATTCTGTAGATGCAGCAAGAGGTGACTACAGTATTGCCAAAACCTACAATGTTGAGATTGATGGTAAGCTGGTATATGAAACAGCTATGCCTGCAATGTTTGTGCTCGATATTCCAACAGAGTTTCAGGCAGTAGGGCGTGATTATAAGATGGTATGTGTAACTCAGAATGGAGAGATTGTAATCTTAGATGATTTGGATACAGAAGTAGGTACAATTACTTTCTTAACAAATAAGTTCTATGCTTTTGCATTAATCTATAAGGATACAGTTGTAGCAGAATAATATAACCGCCTAAGTCATAGAGGTTTCTATGGCTTAGGCGGTTTGTTTCTGCGAACCTTTAGTTTTTCTATTTCTATGATTTCTTGTTTGTCAGATTCAGATAATTGTTTAAAATAGAACAAAAGCTCTTTTTCTGTAGTACTGAATAGTTTATATTTCTTTTCATTCTTAGGATTACTGAAAAAATTCAAGAATTCTTCAAGTTCTATCGAGGAATTTGTGGGAGCAGGGGCATCATAATATATATTTTTGTCTAGATTAATAGCAAGATGCATCAAATCATCAATTGAAATATTGTAAAGCCCTGCCAGTTTGTAGAGGATTTCAGGATTTGGTGTACGCTTACCCGTTTCGTAATGAGAATATGCCTGGCGTACAAGGCCTAGGAATTCAGCTACATAGTCTTGCGTGTATCCATGAGTTTTTCTAAGTTCTTTCAAGCGTTTGGATAATAAATAATTTTGCATAATAATAAATCCTCCTCCTACTTTTTTAGTATATGAATATATTTCGCTTAATACGCAACGAGGTGTAGCGAGGATGGGTAATTTGGCTAAAATATGTTGCGATAATTAGCAAAAAAGCAATCGATGTGTAGCGAATGGAAGAGACGAGTGCAAATAATATGGAAAAAATGTCAAATAAATAGGATTTGTTGTTAGCCAAAGATATCTGTTTTATGCTTATATCATCAACAGAGAGGTTGAGAAAATGAGATTCAAAAAGGAGATACAGCGATGAGAAGAGTAATGGATGAAGAAAGAAGAAATGAGAAATGGTATCAGGCAAGTGTATGGGTTGGTTTGGCAGTCTTTTCATTGTTTGTATTGTGTTGTACAACTTTTCAGTTTGTAAGAGAACAAGTTACTATGAGAACCGGATATTGCATCGAGGCAAATTATATGGAAAACAATATCGGTAATAAGATTGCAACATATGTGGATGAGAATCATCAGGTTCATAGCTATACATTGAACGATTTTAACCCGGTTGTGAACGGAGATAAGGTGAAGCTGTATTATAGAGAGTATATTGAAAATGCAGTTCCGCAGAATACAGCAATGACATGGGTTGGAGATTATCTCTTGTTTGGTGCAATGTTTGCATTTAATGTATGGAGAATAGTTGTAAACTATAGAAAACCGTATTATATGAGACATCAGATATCGTAATTATAAAAAGGGAACGAATCTATTAAGGTTCGTTCCCTTTAGTGATGATAGTTTGTATATTAACACTTCAATTAAGTAAGTCAAGAGCGCGATATTTGGGAATCTTTAAAAGGTTAATAAACGATAACCATTTTCATAATCATAGGTAATAATCGTATTTCTAATACCTGTAACAAACTCAGCGTCGTAATCTAAAGGTAGTGTGGTAACGATAGAACCATCCATTTGATATATAGTTATAGGTTCTGATTCGTCCTGAACATATTCAGCAAAGGTTGTCTCTGATAAAATATGATAAGTGTGATAATCACTAAATTCAAAATCAAGAAGCTGAAAGGAATTAATATCATAAATCTTATTTTCGAGTCCGATAATTTGAGAACCCTCGAAGTAAGATTTAGAAACAGATAGAGTTTCTCCTTCCAATAACGCTTTTGTGGAGCTGTTATATATATATGTATAGGTGTAATTATCATTTGATACGCAATAAATATCACCATAAAGCCAATAGCAGTTATCATATATCTTTTCCTCTTGTGAGATAATCCAATTCATAGAGCTGTCCAATAAACCTGAATAATCGTTTCCAGAAATATATATAATATCTTTTGGTGAATAATAATCGTAAGATTTGTATACACCGTCACCAATAGAAATTTCTTCCATAATAATATTTCCGGTCAAATCAGTTATTTTGATTAATTCGGAATCATGTGAGGAAAAATAAAATCCAAAATGCTCACCTGGGAAAAGGTATGGGGCACATTGGTAACCATCTGGAAGCGTAAATTCCGATGTTAAATTGCCGTTTTTATCATAAACCTTAACTGTATTGCCTGATTGTGTACAGAAAAATCCAGAACTATTAATTTGAAGATAGTCGTATTCTTCTGTAAGCTTATCTGTTAAGCATGTTCCTGTCATATAATTGAATACATGAATCTGGTCATCATAATTTCTATATAGCATAAGTTCATTTGCCTTATGTAATGTTTTGGACATATTGTAAACATCACTGTCTGTATACCAAATGCATTTACCAGTATTCAAGTCAAAAGCAGCAGTTCTAGTGACTAAAACATCTTTTTCAATAAAAAACATACTGCTGTTAAAATACTCATTGATACCTGGTGGAGTGATATTTTCATGAGTAATTGCATTATAGATAGTAATGCCTTCAAAATTATAGGTATATATGTATTTATGGTCATCCGTAACAACTGTTTCGTCTAGTTCAAGAAAAAGGGTATTACCGTTTGCATCCATAACATATTTTTTGTTTGAATCTACAACATACTTGGGGTCTAAGTTCCCAGGAACTGTTACAAGAAATAAATCGGTATTATTGATTAACTTTATTCTTTCGATAAGTCGATTGGAATTGTCGATTGTAAAATCGTAAACAGGTTTGGGTGTTGTTTCTTCTGCTGTAGCATCTTCTGATAAACCTTCTTCTAGGGGAACTGTATCTTCCATAATATTTGTCTCAGTAACTTCTGCAGTAGTTGCAGTTGACTGTTCTGAAGTATGATTTCCACAGGATAATAAAAAAAGTGAAAAAATCATACAAATAAGTGTTGATAATAATTTCTTTTTCATAATGTCTCTCCTTGTTGCGCTCTCTACTAAACCTGTAAGATAATAACACTATTTTTGCTGAAAAACAATAAAAAAATAGAAAAGTCAAAAATGATTATTGGTAAAACCAACCATAAGTTATCATGCAATTTAATGAAAATAAAACGAAAGTTCTGACAGCCTTTACACATGAACACAGTTTTGCTACAATTGTGTTAGTGTCAGAAGAGACACAAATATATTGGGGTTATGCAAAGTGAAACGGGAGAACTTTGCAAAAAGAGAAGGAGGAGCTATGCGTTTCAAAAAATTAGTAGCATCATGTGTAGCAGCAATGGTAGTTTTAAGTGAACTTGGTAGTGCAGGTAGTTCACTTAAAACGGTGGAAGCAGCAACATTTACTGACTTAAGTCAGGATGAAATTGTTGCAGAAATGGGTGCAGGCTGGAATCTGGGGAATCAGCTGGAGGCATCTATTAGTGGAGTACCTTATGAAACAGCGTGGGGGAATCCGACAATCACGGAGAATTTGATTAAAACGGTAAAGGATGCAGGATTTCGTACAATTCGAGTGCCAATATCTTATCTGAGCAAGATAGGAGGCGGTTCCTCCTATACCATTGATGCTTCGTGGTTAAATCGTATTCAGGAAGTAGTGGATATGTGTATTAATAATGACTTATATGTCATTATCAATATGCATGGAGATGGTTACAATTCTGTTGATGGTGGATGGCTTTTATGTAATGGCTCTGACCAGACAACGATTAAAGCAAAGTACAAGGCTTGCTGGCAGCAGATTGCCACAAAGTTTAAGGATTATGATGAGCATTTGATATTTGAATCCATGAATGAGGAGTTTGATGGAACATATGGATGGCCAAACACCACTTACTATGACAACATCAATGACTATAATCAGATATTTGTTGATACAGTACGTCAGACTGGTGGTAATAACGATAAGAGATGGTTGTTGATTCCGGGTTGGAATACAAATATTGAATATACAGCAGGGAACTATGGCTTCGAGCTTCCGACAGACAGCTACCGTTCAAGCTCTATTTCTTCAAATGAGCAGAGAATTATGATTTCTGTTCATTACTATGACCCATGGGGATTCTGTGGAGAAGAGAGTGGAACAACTACGCAGTGGGGAAGTGCTGCAACAGACAGTTCAAAGGTAGCAAGCTATGGAGATGAGTCTTTCTTGAAGACACAGCTTTCCAATATGTATTCAACCTTTGTTAGCAAGGGTTATCCTGTTGTTATCGGAGAGTATGGGGCAATTGATAAGTCAGCTTATGATTCCAATAATCTTGCAAGCAGAGTAGAGTGGACGAAGAAGGTATGCACGTATGCGAAGTCATATGGTTGTGTGCCTGTATGGTGGGATAATGGTTATAATGGAACACATGGCTTTGGCCTTTTTGATAGAAGCTCATGCACAGTAACTCAGCAGAGTGTTATTGATACAATTATGGGAGTTTATAGCTCGGATTCATCAGGGTCAGATTCTGAAGGTACTACAGAAGAGGAAAGTTCAGAAGAGTCAAGCTCAACACCTTCAGCATCCGGTGATAAGGCTTATACCTTCACATCACAGACAAATTATGAAGTAAAGTTAAGTGATTATATTCCAAATGTACAGGTTGGAGATGAAGTAACGATTAAAGCAACCTTAAAGGGTAACACATGGTATGGCGGAGCTATATGCGGAAACTCAGGAGAGAATGGAAATATTTCATGGGCAAGCTCATCATTCTCAAGTGATTCAAACAATAATGCATCAGCAACATTTGATATGGTAGTACCATATTCATCAAACGACACAGTACAGGTACAAATGTGGTGGTTTGGAAATGGTTCTGTAGATTTATACTTAGATGTAACAAGAGCAGGTGAAGCAGAGGTAGAAAGCTCAGAGGTAGAGGAGTCTTCGACAGTAGAAGAGAGCTCAACAGTAGAGTCATCTTCAGTAGAAGAGAGTTCAGAGGTAGAAGAGTCTTCGACAGTAGAAGAGAGCTCAACAGTAGAGTCATCTTCAGTAGAAGAGAGCTCAGAGGTAGAGTCATCAACATCATCAGGCTCTACAGGTTCATCAACAGCAGTATCAAACAAGTATGTACATACATATACCTCACAGGCAGAGTATTCATTTAACTTAAATGATTATATTTCAGGCCTTGCAGTAGGCGATGAAGTTAAGATTACAGCAGACTTCAAGGGCAACACATACTACGGTGGTAGTTTAGGAATGATAACAAATGTAAACGGAAGCACATCATGGGTTTCAGAAAGCTACTCAAATGACAGCTCAAACAATGCATCAGTAACATTAGATATGGTAGTACCATATGATGGTTGTAACACAATCTATGTATCGATGTGGTGGATGGGAAGTGGAACAACAGATCTTTACCTTACAATTGAAAAGGTAAATTAGAATGATAAGAAAAGGCGTTACCTTGGGGATATATCCCGGGATAACGCCTTTTTCCATGTTTTGCCTTATTTCTAGTCATTTCATGCACTGTATCGTGGATAGCATGCAAGTTGCAGTTCATCGATACACCCTGTATATGAGTAGAACATATGAGGTATATTCTCGCAACTAATTGAAATATTATGCAGAGGCTGTTTGGGTCATTGTAGCGCCATAAATATGAAAAGACCCATTTTTTATAGAGAAAATGGGTCTTGAACTGCATATGAGTGAAAATAGATATCATAATGATAATATATTTGGTCATAAAGCAGAATTGGCTAATTATGGCCCAATTAATTGGGTCACATTTAATTTATATTGTCTAATGACCCAGTCATGGGTCATATGCTTGTTCTATTCAAGCAATATGCATTGTATGTTTTTGAGGGTTATGTTAACATAACTTTAAAAAATAAAAGGATTTATTTATGTGAGGAGAGTAAGCTATGAAAAAATTAAAAATGATGGTATTGATTCTGATGAGTGCATTTTTCTTGATTTCGCTTAGTGGCTGCGGTACAACCTTTGACGCATCGGGATATTTGAATGCTTTGTTGGATAATTCATATAAGAATGATTCCACAGCTTTTGTACAGATGAAGATAGGAAGTGCCGAGGAGGCAACAGTACTATACGAACAGGGGCTTGATGCGGAAGTGGCAGCGATGGGACTCAGTAGCGATAGGGGAATTACAGAGGAAGAGATAGCAACAAGCAGAGAAGTGTTTGCTAAGATGCTGGCAGGTGTAAGATATACAGTAGGAGATGCTGTATTGCAGGAGAATAATGACTATTTGGTAACTGTTACATATGAGCAGATGAATATCTATGCGCCAACTATGGAATTGTATCTTAAAAAATTGACAGAATTGAATACAGAGTGGGAAGCCAATCCTCCTACAGAGGCAGAACAGGCAAAGGAAATATTGATGACTGCAATAACATGTATGGATGAGGCTCTTGCCTTAGTTACTTATGATGAGCCTGCGACAACCACAGTTAGAGTGGCGTTGAAGAATAATGTATATTATCCAAATGAAGAAGATTTGCTTAATTTGGAAATGATATTGTTCGATACGGATGCAATGGAATAGTGCAAAACAGGGTGTATGGAACACATACACCCTGTTGAACATATTTAGTTAAAGTATCTCTTTAACAATCCCTCAAACGCCTTACCATGTCTAGCCTCATCTCTAGCCATCTCATGTACTGTATCATGAATAGCGTCAAGGTTAAGCTCTTTTGCACGCTTAGCAAGGTCAAACTTACCTGCTGTTGCGCCGTTCTCAGCGTCAACTCTCATCTCAAGATTCTTCTTTGTAGAAGGTGTTACCACCTCACCAAGTAACTCTGCGAACTTAGCAGCATGCTCAGCCTCTTCCCAAGCTGCCTTCTCCCAGTATAATCCAATCTCAGGATAACCTTCTCTATGAGCAACTCTTGCCATTGCAAGATACATACCTACTTCTGTACACTCACCCATGTAGTTAGCTCTTAAATCCTCAATGATGTCTTCTCTAACACCCTGAGCTACACCAACAACATGCTCAGCTGCCCATGTCTTCTCACCACCCTGTGCTGTAAACTTCTCAGCTGGAACTCCACACTGTGGGCACTTCTCAGGTGCTGCATCTCCCTCATGAACATAACCACATACACTACATACATACTTCATAAACATATCCTCCATTTCTTTTCTTGCAGATATTAGTATCTGCTAAAATCACATTAATCACACATTTTATTCAGTTTTTGTAAGGCAGCTCGGACAAAGACCTGTAAAATAAATGTTACAGCTGTCGATTCTACCATTAAAATTTTTGGCTGCTTCTTCCTTAATATATGACATATCACTCATTTCAATGTCACTCACGGCGTGGCACCCGGAACATACAAAATGCTGATGGGAAGCCGTAGTTGCATCGAAGCAGTCGGTATTAATCTCGTTAAAATGTAATCGACTAATCATTCCTGCATCGGATAACTGTGTCAGATTGCGATAAACAGTGCCAAGACTAATATTCGGAAACTCCTGTCTGACATGCTGATATACTACATCGGCTGTCGGATGGTCCTTTCTAGTCTTAAGAAATGCTTCAATCGCAGTTCGTTGACGACTATGCTTCATAATCATTTGTATCACTTCCCCTCGCTGTATGTTAATCATAGTAGTAATGATTACTGTTATTATATTCTGAATATATAAACTTGTCAATAATTAAATTAAAAAAAAATTAAGAATAATTGAAAAGCCTATTCTAATGAAGTGGATGTGGTACAATCATAGTAGAAAAACTTTCGAAAGGATAGCTTTCATATGAAATTAAAAACTAAAATGGGTATATTATTTGTAACGATTGTATTTGTCCCATTAATTTTATTTTTGATGGCCTTTGTAGGAATTGGTTATCATGAGAATATTGATATTATTGGTGAGTTAACCAAAGAGGATATCATGATTGGTGCGATGATTAATAAGCGTTTGATGGGGAATTTAATCATTTCCATGATTGTGATTTTGATTCTTGTGGGTACGCTGATTACTGCATGGGTGAATAAAGATATTTACCAGCCAATTAAGGAGTTAAGTCATGCGATGCAGAAGATTGCGGCAGGTAATTTTGACTACAGGCTTCAGATAGAAGGAAAGGGCGAAATCAATGATTTATATCAGAATTACGAGCAGATGCGTCTTCGCCTGAAAGAGAATGCAGAAGAAAAGGCACAAAATGAGAAGAAGAGTAAAGAGCTTGTCAGCAATATTACACATGATTTGAAGACACCGATTACTTCTATAAAGGGATATGTAGAGGGTATCATGGATGGCGTTGCCGATACTCCGGAGAAGATGGATAAGTATATCAAGACTATTTATAATAAGGCAAATGACATGGATAGGTTGATTAATGAGCTTACGATTTATTCAGGAATTGATTCCAATAAGATACCATATCATTTCCACATTATTAATGTGGCAGATTACTTTGAGGATTGTGTAGAGGAGGTTGGCCTTGACCTTGAGTCCAAGGAGATTAAGCTTAACTATACGAATCTTGCACCGACTAATACCTGTATTGTGGCAGACCCTGAGCAGATGAAAAAGGTAATTAATAACATTATCAGCAACAGTGTGAAATATATGGGTCATAGCCATGGTGAGATTGATATCCGCATCTTAGATGAGGGAGAGTCAGTCAGAATTGAGATTGAAGATGATGGTAAGGGCATTGCTGCTAAGGATATTGGTAATATTTTTGAGAGATTTTACAGAACGGATGCATCGCGTAATTCAACGCAGGGTGGCAGTGGTATTGGTTTGAGTATCGTTAAGAAGATTATAGAGGATCATGGAGGATATATCTGGGCAACCAGCAAAGAAGGCGAAGGCACCTGTATTCATTTTGTGATTCGTAAGCATGAAGAGAGAGAAGACGTAACTGTTGATATTGATTAGAAGGTAGAAAGGATATAGATAGTATGAGTAGGATATTAATTATTGAAGATGAAGAAGCAATTGCAGATTTAGAGAAGGATTATTTGGAGCTAAATGACTTTGAAGTAATGATTGAAAATAGCGGAGATACAGGACTGGCTACAGCATTGAAGGAGAATTTTGATTTGATTATTCTTGATTTAATGCTTCCAGGTATTGATGGTTTTGAGATTTGTAAGCGTATTCGCGAAGAGAAGAATGTTCCGATTCTAATGGTATCAGCTAAGAAGGATGATATTGATAAGATTCGTGGACTTGGTCTTGGAGCAGATGACTATCTGACGAAACCATTTAGTCCAAGTGAGTTAGTGGCTCGTGTAAAGGCACATATGGCAAGATATAATCGTCTGGTAGGCACGCATACAAAGGAAAATGATATGGTCGAAATCAGAGGAATCCGCATTGATAAGACCGCAAGAAGAGTATTTGTAGATGATGTGGAGAGACCTTTTACAACAAAAGAATTTGATTTATTGACTTTCCTTGCAGAGAATCCAAACCATGTATTTACCAAGGAAGAGCTATTTAGAGAGATTTGGGACATGGATTCTATCGGTGATATTGCAACTGTCACAGTTCATATCAAGAAGATTCGTGAGAAGATTGAAGTGGATACCTCAAAGCCTCAGTATATTGAGACTATCTGGGGTGTAGGATATCGGTTTAAGGTGTAAGGGCAAGACAAAAAGCCTTGAACACCGCATAAACACTAAGGAAAATCGCTTTTGTTATGTGGTAATATATGATAAAATATTACCAAAAATATTACCATAGGCTGAAATTCACGAAGTAAAGGA
>JAZNMO010000157.1:0-23958 GCA_045579665.1 Lachnospiraceae bacterium | reverse complement strand
TATCCTGAAACACGGATTGTTAACTGTGGGTAATTCTCTGGATGCTGCTGAGCATCTAATAATGTATCTCTGCTAAGAACGTTAACATTGAGATGATGTCCGCCCTTAACTACGTATCCATCTAATAAAGACACTAAATTGTTGATCTGCATTGCATTATCAGCCATTGTAGTATACCTCCTATAATATTATAATCAATTAATCTATATTCTGGAGTTGCGAAGTATATTATTCGTAGTCCTCCAGCCCCTGATGTAGTGTCGGAACACTACATGCAAGAGGAGTTCTGGAACAGTCGGTGCATCCTAATGTCTGCACATCTTTTGTTTCAACTGCTGATTCATCGATGGTGACATTAAAATGACCAACATCTTTTGTAAAACCTGCATCAAGCTGTGCGATTAAATCTTCAATCATAGATTCCTTATCCATAGAACACACCTAGCCCTTCCTTAATTATTTGTTTAAATCGATCTCAAGGTCTCCTGAGAATACCTTAGCTTCTTTACCAAGTGCGCTTGGGATAACAGTAAATGTATTAGAAATACCGTCCTGAGCATCCTTGAATGGAAGCTTAGCAACTGAAGCTAATGAAGCTACAGCACCATTTGTATCGCGTCCGTGCATTGGGTTAGCACCTGGAGCAAATGGCTGTCCCTTCTTACGTCCATCAGGTGTGTTACCTGTTGCCTTACCATATGTTACGTTTGAAGTAATTGTAAGGATAGATGTTGTAGGGATACCGTTTCTATAAGTATGATGTCTTCTTACAGCTGTCATGAACTTTGTAACAAGCTCCTGAGCAATTGAGTCTACGCGATCATCGTCGTTACCATACTTAGGGAAGTCGCCTGTTGTCTTGAAGTCAACGATAATACCGTCTTCATCACGAACAACCTCAACCTTAGCATACTTGATAGCTGATAATGAGTCAGCACAGATAGAAAGACCAGCAACACCTGTAGCGAAGTAACGCTTAACGTCTCTATCGTGAAGAGCCATCTCTGCTCTCTCGTAGCAATACTTGTCATGCATGTAGTGGATAATGTTAAGAGTATTAACATATACACTAGCCTGCCATTCGATCATGTCTACGAACTTGCTCATAACATCATCGTAATCAAGAACGTCACCTTCAACAGCGCGCTACTTAGGACCAACCTGCTTCTTAGTAACCTCATCAACACCACCGTTTAAAGCGTAAAGTAAACACTTAGCAAGGTTAGCACGTGCTCCGAAGAACTGCATTTCCTTACCAACAACCATTGAAGATACGCAACAAGCGATAGCGTAATCATCACCATGGTCAACTCTCATGAGCTCATCGTTCTCGTACTGGATAGAAGATGACTCGATAGACATCTTAGCACAGTACTTCTTCCAAGCTTCTGGAAGTCTTGGAGACCAAAGAACTGTTAAGTTAGGCTCTGGAGAAGCACCTAAGTTTGTTAATGTATTTAAGTAACGGAATGACATCTTTGTTACTAATGGACGTCCGTCAACACCAACACCACCTAATGACTCTGTTACCCATACTGGGTCACCAGCGAAGATCTGGTTGTACTCAGGTGTACGAGCAAACTTGATGCAACGTAACTTCATAATGAAGTGATCTACGAACTCCTGAATCTGCTCCTCTGTAAATGTTCCGTTCTTTAAATCTCTCTGAGCGTAGCAATCAAGGAATGTAGATGTACGTCCTAATGACATAGCAGCACCGTTCTGCTCCTTAACTGCTGATAAGTAACCAAAGTAAGTAGCCTGAATAGCTTCCTGAACGTTAGATGCCGGCTTAGAAATATCACATCCATAAGACTCAGCCATAACCTTCATCTGCTTAAGAGCAATAATCTGCTCAGAAATCTCTTCACGAAGGCGGATAACATCATCTGTCATAACCTTTCCTGTAGAGTTCTTCTGCTCAAGCTTATCCTCGATAAGTCTGTCAATACCGTATAAAGCTACACGTCTGTAGTCACCGATGATACGTCCACGTCCGTAAGCATCTGGAAGACCTGTGATGATGTGTGAAGAACGGCAAGCTCTCATCTCATCATTGTATGCATCGAAACATCCAGGTTTGTGTGTCTTTCTGTGTGTAGAGAAGAACTCACTAATCTCTGGATCTACTTCATATCCGTTGTCTGAACAAGCTTTCTCTGCCATTCTGATACCGCCGTATGGCTGTAATGAACGCTTGAAAGGCTTATCTGTCTGGAATCCAACGATTGTCTCCTTGCTCTTGTCAAGGTATCCTGGTCCGTGAGAAACGATAGTAGAAACAACCTTTGTATCCATATCGAGTACGCCGCCTGCTTCTCTCTCCTGCTTCTGAAGATCAAGAACCATGTTCCATAAATCCTTTGTGTTCTGTGTAGGACCAGCTAAGAATGACTCATCTCCATCATATGGAGTGAAGTTCTTCTGAATGAAATCACGTACGTTGATTTCTGATTCCCATTTGCCACCTACAAAATCTTTCCATTCTGGTTTCATTTGCAAAGCCTCCTAAAAAATTTAAAATGATATACGGCATAAGCCGCTAGTTACCGAAAGAGAATGTTATATATTAAGACTGACCTTATGTCATGAACATTCTGTAAGTGTATTATAGCCTTTACCTTGTATACACGTCAACACTTTAGGATGTACTTTTTTGTGTACAGACGACAATAAACTCTAAAAAATTTGTGAAAAATAAACGAATACTTGCTTTCAGAATGTGAAAGTATTATAGTAGATAAGGATATCTAAAAAAGGAGGATTATCTAATGGCTACATTAACAAAGGAAATGACAATTGGAGAGATTCTTAGAACTAAGCCTGAAGCTGCTGCTGTTCTTATGGAAGCAGGTATGCATTGCCTTGGCTGTCCTTCAGCACAGGGTGAGAGCTTGGAAGAGGCTGCTATGGTTCATGGAATGGACATCAACGATCTTATGTCAAAGCTTGAGGCTTTAGCGTAAATAAGAAATAAAAACCGGAAGCGATTGCTTCCGGTTTTTGCTGTTTATAAATAATTATCCAAATTATACTAATGCAAGTGATTGAATTGCTTTGTCCTTAATAATAGGATCAAAATGCTCTTCCATATATGCCTCGCTTGCAGCTACATATTTCTCAGGACTTCCGTACTCAGAAAGCATATTGCAAATCTTATTAAACTCTTCTGGCGTATGTGCCGACTGTGTAACAACCAGCATATATGTGGAAGCCTTGGCATTTTTGTATAAGGAATTTAAGCCGTCATAATGATTTACAAGCATATGGGAAAGTCTTGTAACTTCATTTAAGGAATTAAATGAGAAAATTCTGGTTAACTCGACAGCCGCCTTAGAAGCAGATGGCTTGACTGCAACAGGCTTCTTAGGGCTAGGGGCAACAGTCTTATCCTTATCCGGTTCTTCAATTGCTGAGTCGTGCAGCTTCTTAAATAAATCCAAAACCTCATCGGCTCCATCGGATAAGCTCTGGAGCATGTTATCTAAACCATTGTTATCACTTTCGTCGGCGTCATCGTGTACAGATGGAGCAAACTTGGAGAATCTGGTATCTAATTCTTCCGGGTCTTCTACCTTTGTGATAACAAGCACAATGCATTCAGAATTCAAAGGAATTGCCTCTATCATCAAAGGGATATCTTCTGCATCGAAACCAAATTCGAAGGATGCCTGTTGCATCATATCACGGAAAAGACTCTTTGCCTTTTCTGTTCCGTATGCTAATTCACTTATTTTTAATTCACGATCGGCAAGGTCTGCCTTGGTAAGAGTACAACGAATCTGATGATCATTTACTTTCTCGATTTTCATAATATCACTTCCTCACTATATATTAAAAATGGTCATATGACCAACTAACAGTCTATTACTCTATTATATATATCGGCTAAAACTCTTTCAACATATATTATACTGTTGAGTGTGTTAAGTCAATAGGACTGTATTTTGAAATGTCAAAATTACCCATTTTTTACATTTCGAGTTGCATTTTTTAAAAGCACATGTTAAAACTGCATTTGTAAGATGTCAGCCAACAAATCCGTACAGAAAGGAGGATTTGAGATTGAGTACTTTAAGGTAATGACAGTTCAAATAAATTCTAAGAATTTCTAAATTTATTTATTTCAATTCTACATCTAAAAATGGAATTCCCATTTGTGTAAGTAGTAGTCTTATTAGCTTATGTGCTTTGTGGAAACATTATTTTTCCAAACTTTTCAAGTTTATATATCCATTATACAATATTTTTGAAATAAAAGGTACATGTTCTGACATTTTTATAAAAATTATATATATCACATCCTTTTGGCGAAAAGCCATGGAAGTCTTTTAGGCAGTTTCTTCCTATTATTATGGAGTATTTTGTAAGTAAAAAAAGTTTATCCTGATAGATGCCCCTCTATGCAATAGGAAACTAAAAAGTAACAAAAGGTTATAAGCTATCATATGCGACATACAATAAGATGAGGCTGTCCCAAAAAAACAATTATTACTATTAACAACAATTTGGTAATGACTTAAATATAATATTTTGCTATAATGAGAACGATTGGGAGGTGGCCGAATGAAGAAAATTATTCCGGTACTTGTTGCAATCGTTCTTATTGTTATTATAGGGGCAGTAGCTTTTGGAGGAAAAATTATTGGAAAATACTCATATTCCAAGGAAAGAGCAGATTTGAATGCATACTTTGGAATCACTGCTGAAGATGAGATTGCAATTATATTACAGAATGAAATTATTGAAGAGAAGGCAAAGCTGATAGGCAGTACGGTTTATTTTGATTTTGCTACAGTTGAGAAATATTTTACAGATCGTTTCTATGTAAGTGAAGAGGAAAAACTCCTTTTGTTTACAACAGCGGACGATGTGATACGTATACAGATTGGTGATGAAAGCGATGTAATCTATGTATCTGATATAGGTAATTCGCTGGAGTATAAGGCGGCACTTTATGAGGGGGATACTTTATATATTGCAGCTGAATATATTAAGAAATATGTGAATATGAGCTATAGTCTGTATGGTGACCCGATGCATATGCAGGTATATACTGAATGGAGCATGGTAAATGAAGCTAAGATAACAGAGAATACCAGTGTTAGAATCAAGGGTGGTATTAAGAGTGAGATTCTAACAGATATTGTAGCAGGTGATAAGGTGATTGTTCTTGAAGAGATGGAGACATGGTCGAAGGTTAAGACACAGACCGGCTTTATCGGATATGTGGAGAATAAACAGCTTGGTTCAGCTACAGTGGTGGAACAGGTGCCTGTAAAGGATGCGATGGAGGTTGTAATTAACAGCATTCAGAAGGATGGTACTGTTAATATGGTATTCCACCAAGTGTTTGATGCAGATTCTAACGGCAAGCCGTCGAAGCTTTTGAAGAATACAAAGGGTGTGAATGTAATTGCACCGACATGGTTTAGGCTTAGTGACAATGAAGGTAATTTTACAAGTATTGCCAGCGAAGCATATGTTACCAATGCACATGAGATAGGAGTAGAGGTATGGGCATTGATTACAGATGTTGACAGTAAATCTTTGTATGGTGTAGATATTGATTTCTATGAGTTATTATCGTCCTCTGCTAACAGAGAGAGACTGATAGATGGTTTGATGGCGCAGGTTGATACCTATGATTTGGATGGTATCAATATTGATTTTGAACAGGTAAAGAATAGTGCAGGTAAACATTTTGTTCAGTTTTTAAGAGAATTATCCATAGAGACAAGAAAGCGTGGAGTTGTATTGTCGGTTGATAATTATGTTCCGACAGAGTATACAGCACATTATAATCGTAAAGAGCAGGGGCTTGTTGCGGATTATGTAGTTATTATGGGATATGACGAGCATTATGCAGGTGGCGGAGTTGCAGGCTCTAATGCTTCTATAGATTATGTAGAGCAGGGAATTATTAAGACAAAGGAAAGTGTTCCGGCTCATAAGATTATTAATGCAATTCCGTTCTATACCAAGGTATGGGAGAGTGGAAGTGAAGGCTTAAATGTAGCTACTTTAACGATGGAGAATCAAGCAGAGTGGGTTAGTAAATCAGGAGTGGAACCGGTGTGGCTTGAGGAGTTCTGTCAAAGCTACGTGCAATATGAACGAGATGGTAATGTATATCAGTGCTGGCTTGAAGATGAAGAGTCTATTAAGGTAAAACTGCAGGTGATGAAGGCACAGGATATTGCCGGAGTGGCTGCATGGAAGCTTGGTATTGAGGATATGGGTATTTGGGAAGTAATCGGACAATATATCGATGGTACCATGTAATCCTACTGATTTTGTATAAAACGTGATAGGTGTATGTGACAAAGGAGATGCTTGGCATCTCCTTTCATGGTTTTATGATATTTGAGTTTCTCCATTTAGGTATCTTAGAATACCAAGAGAAATATTCCATGCCATTTTTTCCTGATAGGTCTCAGAGAGGAGAAGGTTTGCTTCCGTAGGGTTGGATAGGAATCCACATTCTACAATAATCATGGGGATGGATGATTGCTTGAGGAGATAATAACTGCTGTCAGCCTTGGCGCTTCTTTCTTTATTGGGTTTCATTCCAAGAATAAGCTGTTCCTGCATCAGCTGGGCAACGTATTTTCCATTTGTACTGCCTTCATAGTAAAATACCTGGATGCCTTCTACGGATTCGGAGGTATAGCTGTTTTGATGTATACTGACTGCCAGGCGCGCATTTGAAGAGTCAATAATATGAATGCGGTTATTTAGGTCTTCCATTTTTTTATTGCTTGCGCTTTCCTGATAGAGACCGGCATCATCCTTACGGGTAAGAATAACAGTAATATCTTGTTGTTCCAGATATTTTTTGACCTTTAGGGCGATGGAAAGATTGATATCCTTTTCCAATGCACCGTTAATTCCTATTTTGCCGGGGTCGATTCCACCATGTCCGGCATCAATAACAACGCATTTTTGAGTAGAGGCATCTAGAAGATGAAATACGGAAACAATATTAGAAGACTCTTTGGCAACGACCAATAGTGAGAGAATCAGGAGTATGGTCATGGTATAATTTAAAATTTGAGATTCCTTATAGCTGATATTCACAATGATTTCCATGTTTTTTTAATATCTTATGCAAGGTAGTAAAAATAAAGAAGTCTTTAGAATGAAAAAGATTTTCAGAAATATTGTGATGTGCTATACTAATACTGAGTTAGAATGTCAGGAGTTAGAAAGGCATAGTAAACAAATGGAAACAAAGATAATACGAATGAATATCGGTCAAATGGATAGTGAGGCCTTGCGGGCTGCCGGTGAGGTGATTCGTCAGGGTGGTTTGGTAGCGTTTCCGACAGAGACAGTGTATGGCTTGGGTGGAGATGCATTAAATCCTGAGTCATCTCGTAAGATATATGCGGCTAAGGGACGACCGTCTGATAATCCGTTAATTGTGCATATAGCAGATATGGACATGCTTGAGGCGATTGTAGAAGAGATTCCGGAGAGCGCTTACCGATTGGCACAAGCATTTTGGCCGGGACCACTTACCATGATTCTTAAGAAGTCAGATAAGGTGCCTCTTCAGACAACGGGGGGACTTGATACAGTGGCTGTCAGAATGCCCAGTCATGCCGTGGCACAGGCTTTTATTAGAGAAGCCGGCGGTTATGTGGCGGCACCTAGCGCCAATCTTTCTGGGAAGCCAAGTCCGACCACTGCCAAGTATGTAGTTCAGGATATGGATGGCAGGATTGATATGATTATTGATGCGGACGGTGTGGAGATAGGTCTGGAATCCACGATAGTGGATATGACAGGCGAGGTTCCGATGATATTGCGTCCGGGATTTATTACGATAGATATGCTTTCTAAGGTAATCGGTCCGGTGGAGATGGATGTTGCACTGCTAGAGGTAGACAGCAAGTCGCAGCCAAAGGCACCGGGAATGAAATACAGACATTATGCACCTAAGGGCGAGCTGGTGATTGTAGAAGGTGAGCCTGAGCAGGTTCTTGCGTTTATCAATGAGGCATGTAGGGAACATGGTATGCAGGGGCATAAGACAGGAATTATCGGTACACAGGAGTGTAGGATGCTTTATGAAGCCGACAGTGTGAAGTGCGCAGGCAGCAGAGAGGATACTGATGCCATTGCAAGACAGTTATATACGTTTCTTCGAGAGTTTGATGATGAGGGGGTTGAGTATATGTACTCAGAGGCCTTCGATATAGGAGAAAAAGGACAGGCAATCATGAACCGACTGCTTAAGGCAGCGGGGCATAAAATAATTAAGTTATAGTTTTAGGAGGATTATGAAATGATAGCAATCGGATGTGACCACGGCGGATTTGAATTAAAGGAGAAGGTTGTTGCTTATTTAAAAGAGCACAATCTTGAGTATAAGGATTTTGGATGCTATAGCAAGGATTCCTGTGATTATCCAATCTTTGGCCGTGCCGCAGCAGAGGCTGTAGCAAGCGGAGAGTGTGACAGAGGAATCGTTATCTGCACAACAGGTATTGGAATTTCCATGGTAGCTAATAAGGTAAAGGGTGTACGCTGTGCACTTTGTGCAGATACACATTCAGCAAAGATGACAAGACTTCACAATGATGCTAATGTGCTTGCGATGGGAGCAGCTATTGTGGGTGAAGGTGTTGCTATGAGTATTTTGGAGACATTCTTAAATACTGAGTTTTCAGGTGAAGAGAAGCACGTAAGAAGAATTAATCTCATCGAAGGTTAGGCAGAATTTTTGGGGGACGTATGAAGAGAAGGGAATATATTTCTTGGGATGAATATTTTATGGGAGTAGCAAAGCTTTCGGGTATGCGGTCGAAGGACCCGAATACGCAGGTGGGAGCTTGCATTGTCAGTGAGACAAACAGAATTTTATCAATGGGATACAATGGATTTCCGAATGGAATTGATGATGATGATTTCCCCTGGGAAAGAGAAGGGGAGGAGTATGACACCAAATATCCATATGTAACTCACAGTGAATTGAATGCGATACTTAATTATCGTGGAGGAAGCTTAGAGGGCGCAAAGTTATATGTGTCCTTATTTCCGTGCAATGAATGTGCCAAAGCAATTATACAGGCAGGTATTAAGACGATTGTGTATGATTGTGATAAATATGCAGATAGCGTATCAGTACGTGCGTCGAAGAGAATGCTGGATGCGGCAGGTGTAAGATATTATCCTTACAGCAGAACAGGCAGAGAGATTAAGATGGGATTATAGCTGTAACACATCGATAATGGAGGAAATGCATGAAGTCAACAATCAAACAGGTGCTTGTGGTACTAATGTTTCTTGTGATGATATTTACAATTTCTACAAAAGAATCCTGTCAGGTGCAGGCAGAAACCACATTGGAGAAGCTGCAAAAGGCGCAGGAAGAGAAGAAAAAGACAGAGGAAGCTATGGGTAATCAACAGGATACAAAGAAAGCCTTAGAGATTACGCAGAATTCCCTTTTGGGTGAGCTTAGCTCTTTGAATGATGAGCTGATGCAGATAGGTGATAATCTGGAGCGCCTGGAGTCTGATATTGATACAAAGGAACAGGAGATCGCCGATACACAACAGTTGTTAGAAGAGGCAATTCAGACAGAACAGGAGCAATATGAGTCCATGAAGAAGCGCATCCAATTTATGTATGAGAATGGAGAAAGTACATATCTGGAGCTGATTTTCTCTTCCAAAAGCTGGGGCGATTTTCTAAATAAAAGTGAGTATATTGAAAGCATTAATGCATACGATAGGAAAATGCTGAATCAATATAAGGAAGTCAGAGAGCTGGTGACAGAGACCAAAGCGAAGCTGGATGGTGAATTGGTTGAACTGGAAGGGTTGGAACAGGCAGCTGTTGCAGAGCAGGAGCGAGTATCGCTTTTGGTATCGGATACATCTAAAAGCGTGCAAAAGTACGAAAATCAGATAGCTGATGCAGAGGCGGCAATTGCGGATTATGAGGCAATGCTTGATGAGCAGGAGGAGGATATTGCGGCATTGCAGAAGCAATATGAGCAGGAGCTTGCATTGTCTAAGCTGGCAGCCCAGTCTGCCTGGCGTGATGTTTCGCAGGTGACCTTTGCAGAAGGGGACAGATATTTGCTGGCGAATCTGATTTACTGCGAGGCCGGTGGTGAACCTTATGAGGGTCAGGTAGCTGTAGGTGCGGTGGTAATGAACAGAGTTTTAAGCTCAAAGTTTCCGGACACAGTATCGGGAGTGATTTATCAGAGGAAACAGTTTTCGCCGGTTGCAAGCGGAAGACTGGCGGCTGCGCTGGCTGTGAATAAGGCTACCCCAAGGTGCTATAAGGCAGCAGATGAAGCGATGGCTGGTGTTACCAATGTAGGACAATGCCTATTCTTTAGAACACCTAAGCCTGGGTTGACGGGCATTAGTATTGGAGGACATATTTTCTATTAATGGGGGATTTCAGATGCGTTACTTGGCAGCAGCACATACAGATATGGGGAATGTGAAAAAAGTCAATCAGGATAGCCTTACCGTAAAGGTTGCGCAGATACCGCAGGGACAGATTGTCCTTGCGGTTATTTGTGATGGAATGGGAGGATTGTCCTATGGAGAGGTCGCAAGCACGCATGTTGTGCTTGCTTTTGAGGAGTGGTTTCATACTGAGCTTAGACAGTTGCTGATAGAGCAAAAGGGAGATATTGCGATAGAGGATATTCGAAGCAGCTGGTATCGGATAGTGCATAGATGTAATGATACGATAGTCAGCTATGGCAGGCAGAATGCAACAAATGTAGGAACAACTTTGACGGCAATTCTGTTTGTAAAGGGTAATTATTATTTGATGCATGTAGGCGATTGTAGAGTGTATGAGCTGACAGAAAATATGGTACAGCTTACCAATGATCAGACCTTTGTCAGACGCGAGGTTGAACTGGGACACATGACGCAGGAACAGGCTTTGACAGATCCAAGGCGCAATGTTTTGCTACAGTGTGTGGGCGTTAATTATGGAATAGAGCCGGATTTTCTTTGTGGTAAGATTCGTCCCAATGCTACTTATCTTTTGTGTACGGATGGATTTCGTCATATGGTAACACCTCAGGAAATATATAGTGTTTGCCATGCGGATAACAACAGAAGTGTTGAAAGTATGCAGCAGCATTTGCAATATTTGACAGAGGTAAATAAGGAACGAAAAGAAAGTGATAATATATCAGCGATTTTGATAAGGACATTATATACATAAGAGGATGCGATAATATGTTTGGGATTGGAAGTGTAATCGGTGGGAAATATCGGATTTTGAGTGAATTAGGTCATGGCGGTATGAGTACGGTTTATCTTGTGATGAACGAAAAGACTAACAAGCTATGGGCGATGAAAAAGATTCGTAAGACGGATACAACGGAACATAAGCTGTTGAAAGAAAGTCTGCAGGTGGAAATTGAAACGTTAAAAAAACTGAAACATCCAAATCTTCCTAGTGTGACGGAAGTGATAGAGCAACAGGATGAGTATCTGGTAGTAATGGATTATATAGAAGGTATATCCTTGGAAAAATTGTTGGAAGATAAAGGCGTTCTGGAAGAGGAGCAGGTCGTTCGATATGCGATACAATTATGTGATGTATTGAGCTATTTGCATACTAGAAAACCTGCAATTATCTACAGGGATATGAAACCCTCTAATATTGTTTTAAAGCCTGATGGGACGGTTGTTTTAATAGATTTTGGAACTGCAAGAGAGTTTAAACAGGATGCGTTAAGAGATACCAATAATCTTGGGACGCGTGGCTATGCGGCACCTGAACAGTTTGGAAAGCGTGGGCAGACAGATGCAAGAACAGATATCTATTGTCTGGGAATGACTTTGTATCAGCTGATTACTGCACATAATCCGGGAGAGCCTCCTTATGAGATTTATCCTATTACAAGATGGAATCCTAAGTTATCTTCAGGATTAGAAAAGATTATTAGTAAATGCATACAGAAGAATCCTAAGGACAGGTTTCAGTCAGCGGATGAGCTTATGGCAGCATTGCTGGAGTATCGAGAGTATGGAATAAAGCGCAGAAAGCAATATCGCAAAAGACTTAGAATAGCGGGTCTGTTGACAGGTCTTGCTCTTATGAATGCAGTTGGAACGATATATTTGCGTAATAAGATGTATAGTATAGATGCTATAACATCGGAACAGATATCGAATTTGGTAAATGGAATGTTTGTAATGGCTGTTTTTTTCGCAATCGTTGCAATGATATTGTTTTTTTCTTGTGATAACAGGAAGATGCGTGTTCGGAAAAAGAAGAAAAAGGGAGAGAAGGCTTTGCCTCCTGTCACGGTGGAGCTGGCACCCAGAATGCTATATGTTACGGATAGAACAGAGCGTATGGAGCAGGAAAAGGATATGGATTGGAAAATGCTACAGGATATTACACTTGTACATGCATCTCCGATTGGAGACGAAGCGGTGAATAAAACGATAAGAACAGAATAAGAAGATGCTAAAATGGAAATAAATCCTCTATATAAGGTTTAGAGGGTTTATTTTTTTATGCTCAAATATGTAATTTTGTGCTTAACACGAAGAAGTCGACAGAAGATAAAGTTGTATTTAAAAAACAAGAAAAAATATCCATTCTCTAGACAGATTTCTGCAATTTTTGTATAATTTATATTGGGTATGTAAAAAGTTTCGGAAAGGTATGGTTGCAAAGTGAAGTATAACAAAACAGTTTTTCAGTCATTATCGATGATTTCTCAGTTTGGAATTACCATGCTGGTGCCTATCTTTTTATGTTCCGTAGTTGGTT
The DNA here is from genome assembly GCA_045579665.1 of Lachnospiraceae bacterium. GTDB lineage: Bacteria > Bacillota > Clostridia > Lachnospirales > Lachnospiraceae > COE1. The sequence continues at coordinate 11,178 of JAZNMO010000157.1, read as the reverse complement.
GGTATATCGATGAGAAAATTGGTACCGGCCATTGGTTCGTTGTATTATTTTTTGTCGGTGCTTTGGCTGGATTTCGGAATATATATATTCTGGCAAAAAAAATCTATCAAGACAAAGATGAGGAAAAAGAAAGATGATTAGAAGACTTTCATGTATTAACACTGCTCTACCGGGGTTGATGGCAGGAATTGTCCTGTTTGGAGGAATTTGCCAGCTGGTAGGAATCTTTCTAACAACAGATAAGGCGAATTTTAGTATTGGACTCTGGATAGGGGTACTGACAGCTTTATTCATGGCCTATCATATGGCGCGTGTTTTGAATAACGCAGTAGAGTTAGGTGAGAATGGAGCGCAAAAAACAGTTGTGGCACAGAATGTCATCCGATATGTAGTTGTTGTTATTATTTTGGCTATATTAATGATGACAAATATTGGAAATCCTATTGCTGCTTTTGTGGGAATGATGGGATTAAAGGTGTCTGCGTACATGCAACCGCTTTTGGCAAAATGTTTCACAAAGAATCAAGAAACAATTGAATAGTAGAAATAGAATTAAGGAGGTGAGTTTATGGGAACAGGAATCCTGTTATCTGCTTCCTCAGACATTGATTTTATGATACATGGTATATTCCAGTACGAAATCTTTGGTCAGAAGGTGTGGATAACGACAACGCATGTCTGCTTATTGATTGTAATGGCAATCATAATGATTTTCTGTTTATTGGCGAATCGGGCAGTGAAACGTGCAACGGAGGTCCCTGGAGCTTTCCAGAACGTAGTTGAGCTGATTGTCGAGATGTTAGACGGCATGATAAAGGGCGTTATGGGTAAGAATGCAACAGCATTTGCAAACTATATTGGTTGCCTATTCATGTTTATTCTGCTCAGTAATATTTCGGGCTTGTTTGGCTTAAGACCGCCGACAGCAGACTACGGTGTAACACTGGCACTTGGTTTGATTACCTTTACGTTGATTACGTTTAATAAGTTTAAGTATCAGAAGGTATCAGGTGTCATTAAGGGATTGTGCGATCCATGGCCGATTTGGGCACCGATTAATATGATTGGTGATATTGCAGTACCGATTTCCTTGTCATTGCGTCTGTTTGCAAACGTATTATCAGGAACGGTAATGATGGCACTTATTTATGGATTGCTCGGTATGATTGCGACGGCATGGCCGGCAGCACTCCACGTATACTTTGACTTGTTCTCAGGTGCAATTCAAACTTACGTATTCTGTATGTTGACAATGACATACATCAACAATGCTATCGAAGGATAATAACATATTAAGAAAAACTAATACATTTGCATTTAAAGATGCAAATGCAAGATTTTCTAAATATGTAGGAAGAATAAACTGTGAGTTTATTCTTCAAAAGGTTATTGAAAAAATTAACTAGGAGGAAGAAAATTATGGAATTCAATTCAAACTTTATTTTAGGATGTTCAGCAATTGGTGCAGGTCTTGCGGTTATCGCAGGTATCGGACCTGGTGTAGGTCAGGGTATTGCAGCAGGTCATGCAGCTGCAGCAGTAGGTAGAAATCCCGGCGCTAAGTCTGATGTAACTTCAACCATGTTATTAGGACAGGCAGTTGCCGAGACAACAGGTCTTTATGGTCTTCTTGTAGCGATGCTTCTGTTATTCGTACAGCCTTTAGTTCCTTAATGAAGGAAAGTTTTTCGGTATACAAATATCGAATGGAATTATAGGAAAGGAGGCTAAAAGCTTGGAAGCACAAAGCATGAATTATATACTTGCGACAGAAGAGGTAGGGCTCAATTATTTATTTGATTTAAATTTTCAGCTGATTGCTGACGCAGTGCTCATGATTATTGCAATGTTCTTCTTGTTCATGTTTGCATCACATTTCCTGTTCAATCCAGTAAGAAAGATGTTACAGGACAGACAGGAAAGAATCAAAACAGATTTGCAGACAGCAGAGGATGATAAGAAGTCCGCTGCAGAAGAAAAAGCAAAATATGAAGCGTTGTTGGCGCAGGCTGATAAGGAAGCAGAAGCCATTCTGGCAGATGCAAGAAAGCGTGGATTGGAAAACGAGGCAAAGATTATTGCCGAGGCAAAGGACAACGCTGCTAAGATTGTTGAGAGAGCCAAGGTAGAGGCTGAACTCGAGAAGCAGAAGGTAACAGATGAAGTGAAGCGCGAAATGATTGCGGTTGCATCTGTTATGGCAGCTAAGATTGTTCAGGCGAATATTGATACAAATGCACAGCATCAACTTATCGAAGAGACTTTGAAAGAAATAGGTGATAGTACATGGCTAAGCTAGTTTCCAAAACATACGGAGATGCGTTGTTTGAGCTTGCTGTGGAAGAGAACAAGACAGGTCTCTTTTTGGAAGAGGTGTCTGCTGTTCTTCAGGTATTGGAAGAAAATAAGGAATTTGACAGATTCATGAATCATCCAAAGATTCCTAAGGAAGAGAAGCTTCAGGTAGTGGAGAATGTCTTCAAGGATAAGATTTCAAAAGAATTGTTAGGATTTCTTGTAACCATTATAGAGAAGGACAGATACACAGAGATTACATCAATATTGGTATATGTCATTGACAGAATCAAAGAGTATAGCAATATTGGTACGGCATATGTCACAACTGCAATTCCGTTACAGGATAAAGAACGTACAGATGTGGAAAATCGTCTGTTGGCTACCACAAAGTATGAGAAAATCGAATGTCACTATACAGTGGATGAGTCTCTGATTGGAGGCATGGTAATCCGAATGGGTGACAGAGTTGTGGATAGCAGTATTCGTACAAAGTTAGAGAAGCTGGAAAGAGAATTACTAGCGATTCAGCTTGCTTAACATAGGAAGTAATAGTGTTAGAAAATAACAAGAAAGGTGCGAAGATCCATGAATTTAAGACCAGAAGAAATAAGTTCAGTGATTAAGGATCAGATTAAGAGATACGCATCTGACCTGGAGGTATCAGAGGTTGGTACTGTTATTCAGGTAGCAGATGGTATCGCTCGTGTACACGGACTTGAGAAAGCGATGCAGGGCGAGCTTCTTGAATTCCCGGGTGAAGTTTACGGAATGGTAATGAACCTTGAGGAAGATAATGTTGGTGCTGTTTTGCTTGGAGCAACCCGTAATGTAAACGAGGGTGATACAGTTAAGACAACAGGCCGAGTAGTAGAGGTTCCGGTAGGAGATGCTATGCTTGGACGTGTTGTAAATGCTCTTGGTCAGCCGATTGACGGCAAGGGTCCTATTCAGACAAGTAAATATCGTCAGATTGAAAGAGTTGCATCAGGTGTTATCACCAGAAAGTCAGTTGATACACCATTGCAGACAGGTATCAAGGCTATTGATGCCATGGTTCCGATTGGAAGAGGTCAGCGAGAGTTGATTATCGGAGACAGACAGACCGGTAAGACAGCAATTGCGCTGGATACCATTATTAACCAGAAGGGACAGAATGTGAAATGTATCTATGTTGCAATTGGTCAGAAGGCTTCTACTGTTGCAAACATAGTGAAAACATTAGAGGAATTTGGTGCTATGGCTTATACAACAGTCGTTGCATCAACAGCCAGTGAGTTAGCACCATTACAGTACATTGCACCGTATGCGGGCTGTGCGATTGGTGAGGAATGGATGGAGAACGGAGAAGACGTACTTGTTATCTATGATGACTTAAGTAAGCATGCAACTGCATACCGTACACTCTCCTTACTTTTGAGACGTCCACCAGGCCGTGAGGCTTATCCGGGTGACGTATTCTATCTGCATTCCAGATTATTAGAGAGAGCTGCCAGAATGAATGAGGAGTATGGCGGAGGTTCTTTAACAGCGCTTCCGATTATTGAGACGCAGGCGGGCGACGTTTCGGCATATATCCCGACAAACGTTATCTCTATTACTGATGGACAGATTTATCTTGAGACAGAAATGTTCAACTCAGGCTTCAGACCGGCGGTTAACGCAGGTTTATCAGTATCACGAGTAGGTGGTTCAGCACAGATTAAGGCGATGAAGAAGATTGCAGCGCCTATCCGAGTTGAGCTTGCACAGTATCGTGAGCTTGCTTCCTTTGCACAGTTTGGTTCAGAGCTTGATGCAGATACAAAGGAGAAGCTCGAGCAGGGTGTTCGTATTAAGGAAATCTTAAAGCAGCCACAGTACAAGCCTATGCCGGTAGAGTATCAGGTTATTATTCTGTATGTTGCTACAAAGAAGTATTTGCTCGATATCCCTGTAAGTGAAATTACAAGATTTGAGTCTGAATTCTTTGAGTTCTTAGATACACAGTATCCACAGATTCCAAGTGCTATCAAGGAACAGAAGGAAATCTCTGAGGAGACAGATAAGCAGCTTGTAACAGCGATTGAGGAATTTAAGAAGCGATTCCGCTAGAAAGGAGTTTTCTTATGGCTTCAATGAGAGACATTAAGAGACGTAAAGGCTCTGTACAAAGTACACAGCAGATTACGAAAGCCATGAAGCTTGTTTCTACTGTTAAACTCCAGCGTTCTAAGGGACGTGCGGAACGCTCCAAGACATATTTTAGATGTATGTATGATACCGTTGTTTCCATGCTGTCAAGGGCAGGTGAGATTAACCATCCGTTTTTGCAGCCAAGCCAGTCCAAGAAAAAGGGTGTTATCGTTATCACAGGTAACAGAGGGCTTGCCGGTGGATATAATTCCAATATTGTCAAGTTGATTAAAAATAATGAGGACTTCGATAAAGATGATGTAATCATCTACTCTGTAGGTAGAAAGGGTAAGGATGCATTTGCAAGATTAGGTTATGATATGCGAGAGGATTATTCTGATGCAATTGAAGAGCCGATTTATGCAGATGCGATGAAAATCAGTAAGAAGGTGCTGGATGATTTTGCAGCGGGTGAAATCGGAGAGATTTATGTTGCATATACAGCATTCAAGAATACTGTGACACATATTCCGACCTTGCTCAAGCTTTTACCTATTAAGATAGAAGACGAGAGAAGCGACGACGATAAAGCGATATTGGAATTTGAGCCTGAAACAGAGGAAGCTGTTGAGTTGATTATACCGAAATATATTACAAGTCTGATATACGGAGCAATGATAGAGTCTGTAGCCAGTGAAAATGGTGCCAGAATGCAGGCAATGGATTCGGCAACCAGCAACGCTGAAGAAATGATTAGTAAGCTTTCACTGTTGTATAACAGAGCACGTCAGGGTTCAATTACTCAGGAATTAACAGAGATTATAGCAGGCGCAGAGGCAATTTCATAAAAGATTGCCGGATAGCAATCTTATGAGATAAGCCGTTGCAATTATCGATAACTAAAATGAAGAGAGGAAGAAGAAAATGGCAGATAAGGTAGTAATTGGTAAAATTACTCAGATTATCGGTGCGGTACTTGACGTAAAGTTCAAGGAGGGTGAGCTTCCTGAAATTAACGAAGCGATTAAGGTTACCAGACAGGATGGTTCAACCTTAGTGCTTGAGGTAGCACAGCATTTGGGTGATGATACAGTAAGATGTATCGCCATGGGACCTACTGACGGATTGTTACGTGGAATGGATGCGACAGCAACAGGTGCCGCAATTACAGTTCCGGTAGGTGAGAATACATTGGGACGTATGTTTAATGTATTAGGCGAGCCAATTGATAATAAGCCGGTTCCGGATGGCGTAAGCTTTGAACCGATTCACAGACCTGCTCCTGAGTTCAAGGAACAGGCAACAGAAACTGAATTACTTGAGACAGGTATCAAGGTAGTAGACCTTCTTTGTCCTTATCAGAAGGGTGGTAAGATTGGTCTGTTCGGTGGTGCCGGTGTAGGTAAGACAGTATTAATTCAGGAGTTAATTACAAATATCGCAACTGAGCACGGTGGATATTCTGTATTTACCGGTGTAGGTGAGCGTACCAGAGAGGGTAACGACCTTTATCATGAAATGATAGAGTCAGGCGTTATCAATAAAACAACCATGGTGTTTGGTCAGATGAACGAGCCACCAGGAGCGAGAATGCGAGTTGGTCTTACAGGACTTACTATGGCAGAGTACTTCCGTGATAAGGGTGGAAAGGACGTATTGTTATTCATTGATAATATTTTCCGATTCACACAGGCAGGTTCTGAGGTATCTGCGTTGCTTGGTCGTATGCCATCAGCGGTAGGTTACCAGCCAACCTTACAGACAGAAATGGGTGCTTTGCAGGAGCGAATTACTTCTACAAAGAACGGTTCTATCACATCTGTACAGGCTGTATATGTACCTGCGGATGACTTAACTGACCCGGCTCCGGCTACAACCTTCGCGCACTTGGATGCAACCACTGTATTATCACGTTCTATCGTAGAGCTTGGTATTTATCCGGCGGTTGACCCATTGGAATCTACATCAAGAATTCTTGACCCACGTATCGTAGGTCAGGAGCACTATGAGGTAGCACGTGGCGTACAGCAGATTCTGCAGAAGTATAAGGAATTACAGGATATCATCGCAATTCTTGGTATGGACGAGCTTTCAGAGGATGATAAGCTTGTTGTTAACAGAGCAAGAAAGATTCAGAGATTCCTGTCTCAGCCATTCCATGTAGCAGAGCAGTTTACAGGTCTTGACGGTAAGTATGTACCTATCTCTGAGACAATCAGAGGCTTCAGGGAGATTCTCGAAGGAAAGCATGATGATATTCCTGAAGGACATTTCCTCAATGCCGGAACGATTGATGACGTTATCGCCCGCGTAAAATAAAGGGGTGATATCATGGCGGAGAAAATGAAATTAACAATTGTAACACCTGACCGCGAATTTTTTAATGAAGACGTAGATATGGTGGAATTTAATACAACTGAGGGTGAATTAGGTATTTATCCAAATCACGTGCCACTTACGGTTATCGTGAAGCCGGGAGTACTGAAAATTACTCAGGATGGCGAAGTAAAGCATGCGGCATTGCATGCAGGCTTCGTACAGATTTTACCTGAGGAGGTAACCATTCTTGCAGAAATCATAGAGTGGCCGGGTGAAATCGATGAAAACAGAGCAGAGGCAGCAAGGGAAAGAGCGCAAGGCAGACTTTCCAGCGGCGGCTCCGACATTGATATGATTAGAGCGGAGGCAGCTCTGAGACGTTCTATTACACGAATCCGTGTTTCGGAACTAAGATAATGAACAAATAATCAAGGGAACGCATATGATAATCAAAAAGCGAGGTAAAAAGCATGGATTATCAAAGAGCGTTCCCTTTTTATTCGGGATTTCCAAGGTATCAGGACTGGAATCAGATGAATGAGGATCAGATGTTGGAGGACTTAGAGTATCTGCAACAGATGTATCCGATGTATGCCAAGAGATATCAGGTAAAAATCTTCGATTTACTCAATAGGGTAGATTATGATGGCAGTATGATATATGACCAGTATCCTGACAAGTGGCAGTTAGAACAGCTGGTGAATACCATTATGCAGTTCATCGAAACAGAAGAAATGAATAGGGAAAATACAGAAACGACACAGGAGCCGATGATGTCAATGGAGGATTGGCAGACTCGTAAGCCGTGGATAAGAGAATTGGTTACGGTGCTTCTGTACTATGAGATATTGAAACGCAGGAAGAAGAGAAAGAGTTATTACTTCTTTTAGTTGAGAATATTGTGTGTGGGAAACGACTTTTGAATGTTTATTCAGGAGTCGTTTTTTGGACTGTTTACCTATAGATGGAAAATATTGAATTATATATTGGCGAACATAATATTTATTCAAGTATTGTGTTTTTTATACAATATAGTAAATTGTTATTCGGAGTGTCGGAAAGGAGATAAAGGAAATAGGCATTTCGAAAGGGCAGAATATATAAGACAGAAAGGATTACAAATGAAGAGAGTAGTAAGAAAATCATTAGCACTTTTACTGGCAGTGAGTGTGTTTGCGAGTACGATTGATTCGAGAGCATACGCAGCTGAGGTGAAGGTAGAATCAACGATGGAATCTACGGCAGTAGAAGAAACTATCGAAAAAGAGAGTGAAACATTAAGAGAAGAGAGTGTAGAGGGCGTATTAACAGAATGTGAAACGGAGAGTGTTACAGTAGTATATACAGAAGAAGTAACGATAGAAGAGGCATCTGTAATAGAAGGGGAAACAACAGTGGAATCAGCCACTGACGAGATAGAAACATCAGAAGATGGTTCAGGAGTTGCAGAAACAAAAGTAACTGAAGGTGAAGAAATTACAACAGAGGATTGCGAAACTGATATGTCAGCATCTGATGAAACGACTACTGAAGTATTTTCAAGTGAAGAAATTTGGGCGGAAGAGCCATTGACAGATGAAACTCTTGTCGAAGAAGATACCATGGTAGAGAATATCACGGTAGAGAGTACTACAGAAGAAGTGACTGAGGAAGATGCTGCATCGACTGAGGAGAGTACAGAAGAGTCAGTATATGAAGCAGACAATTTTAGTGTTGTTTTCAAACTGGATAGCGCATGGGATGGCGGCTATAATGCATCAGTCAGAATTGAAAATGCAGGGGATGAGGTAATACATGACTGGCATTTGAGGTAGAATGCTAATTACGAAATTGTAAATATATGGAATGCAGAGATATACAAAACGGAAGAAGGAAGCTGCACTATTAAGAATGCGGGCTGGAATCAAGATATAGCAGTAGGAAGCTATGTGGAATTTGGTTTTAGTGGTTCAGGCGAATTTTCCAGCTTTCCGACAAGTTATGAAATCATAGGACAAACCATACAGATTGGAACAGAGGATTATTCAATTGAATATTCTTTAGCAAGTGATTGGGGAAGTGGATACTCTGCAACAATTTCTATCACAAATAATACAGAAGTTGTATTAGAAGATTGGGTACTGGAGTTTGATTTTAATAGAGATATTACAAGTATATGGAATGCAACGATAGAAGAAACAGAAGGTAATCACTATGTAATCAGAAATGCCGGCTACAATGAAAACATAGAGGTTGGACAGACTATTTCGTTTGGATTTAATGGGGAAGGTGGACAGAAAGAAGATGCACCTACAAATTATCAGTTATATACTTATGTACTTGTAGATGATAGCTATGCCGATTTGGCAGACGGCAAGATTGACAAAGAATATTTGGAGAGAGCAATTTATCCGAATATGTTGATGCGTGATATGCCAATCGATGATGTTAGGCTGTCGGATGACTTTGATGGTGACGGATTAACACTGATTGAGGAATATGAATATGATTCTAATCCATTTGTGAAAGATACGGATGAAGATGGATTAACAGACTATGAGGAAGTAAAGGTCTATGGTACAAGTCCCATAAATTGGGATACAGATGCGGATGGCATGAGTGATGGAACGGAGGTTTCCAGTGGTCTCAATCCGTTAAAATCTGATTCTGATGGCAATGGAATTGCTGATGGTAAGGAGATTGTAACACAACAGGTTAGATTGGATTCGATATATCAGTATAGTTTAGATGCTGTGGGAACTATGCCTAAGATAGAGATAACAGGACAAGGGGATTATAGCAGAAGGATATATGCAGAAGCTATCGAGCATGATAAGGTAATTACAGATATTGACGCGTTAGTGGGAACACCATTTGAGTTTGTTCATGATGATGAAATGACATTTGCAAGCAGCAAGTTATCTTTTCAGATTAGTAAAGAAATACTAGAAAAATATGCTTTAAGTGACTTGGCTGTTGCGTGGTACAATAATGACGAAAATGCACTGGAATTGTTAGAAACCACATATGATGTGGAAAATGCTACTATCTCAGCGAATGTAGAGCATTACAGTACATATATGGTAGTATCTCTGACAAACTATTTCTTCTTCATGGACTGGGAAAATGTAGGGAATATCATAGAAGCAGGTAAAGCTGATGTAGTATTTGTTGTAGACACTACGGGGTCTATGTCGGGAGCGATAAGAAATGTTAGAAATAATATTAATGCATTTGTTGCAAAGTTGGAAGAGAATAAGGTAGATATCCGTCTTGGGTTGGTGGAATATCGAGATATTTATGCGGACGGTGTTGGTAGTACAAAATGCTACGATTGGTACACGGATGTAAATGCTTTTAAAAGTAAAGTAGGTACTTTGGGAATCAGTGGTGGTGGTGATGGTCCTGAGTCGGCTGTTGATGCGCTTTACTGTGCTATGAACATGGACTTTAGAACAGGCGTTAACAAGTATATCATAATGGTTACAGATGCAGATTACAAAAATGGTATCGTAGGCGATGGAAATGTAACTATGGAAGATGCCATAGTAGAATTGATAGAGAATGATATATCTACGTCAGTTGTAACAAATGCATATTACTATTCTTGTTATGAGGATTTAGTAATAGAAACAGAAGGTGTGCTTGCGAATATTTCGCAAAATTTTGCAGATGCATTAGAGCCACTAATTTCTTTGATGGGAGAAGAAGTAAACAACGGCTGTTGGATAAGATTGGCAGATGGTTCTATTGTACGATTGGACAAGAATCCGACAGAAGGGGATGATACAGTTGATACAGATGATGATGGTATACCTGATATAGAGGAGTTAAAGGGAAGCTACAAGGTATCGGTGAAGAATCCTTTTACAGGAGAAATGCAAGAGATTGATACATGGTCAATTTATAGCAATCCTGCGAAGGCAGACAGCGATGGAGATGGGCTGACGGATATCGATGATTTGCAACCGATGAAATATGATACGGTGGTTGTGGAATCAGATGATAACTGTATTAAGTTTAATACTGGTAGAATATGGTATAATATAAAACATGATGCACATGATTATTTCATGGATGTTGAACTGGCAGATTCAAGACCACTAGCCATATATTCGGATGATATTATCAGTGATACGAAGAATCGAAACCAGGATTTTACAATAGAAGAGCTTTGCTATATCGGACTTATGAACACAGAAGGCTCTAAGATATATATGGATGACAAATCAGGAGCGGTTCGAGAAGCAGTATTTCAGATTCTTACAGGTAGAGAGAGTAAATACTTTAGACATGTAGGAATATTTGAAACTGAGGATTGGGTAGAGGTTCCTGCCGGAACAGAAAGCGGATTCTTTAGTGGAAAGGTACTGTCTGAAGCGGATATGAACTTTTCGCATGCGTTATCCTCGTATATAGATTTTAGCCGTGTGATGAGTACTTTGTATTTAGAAGGTGCTTTGATTCTTA
>JAZNMO010000156.1:0-17229 GCA_045579665.1 Lachnospiraceae bacterium | reverse complement strand
TATCTGTATTATCTTATGTAGATGGTAAGACAATTAAGACTATGACATCTGCACAGGATCATAAGAGAGCGATGGACGGAGACCAGGGCTTGAATACAGGTGGTATGGGAACCTTCTCTCCAAGTCCGTTCTATACAGCCCAGGTGGATGAGTTCTGTAAGAAGTACATCTATCAGGCAACAGTAGATGCTATGGCAGCAGAGGGAAGAGAGTTCAAGGGAATTATTTTCTTTGGATTGATGCTGACACCAAACGGACCAAGAGTATTAGAGTATAATGCAAGATTCGGCGATCCTGAGGCACAGGTTGTATTACCACGTATGAAGAATGATATCATCGAGGTAATGGAGGCTTGTATCGATGGAAAGCTTGATGAAGTAGATTTACAGTTTGAAGACAATGCAGCAGTTTGTGTTGTACTTGCTTCAGACGGATATCCTGTAAAGTATGACAAGGGACTTGAGATTAGAGGACTTGAGAATTTTGCAGGTAAGGATGGCTACTATTGCTTCCATGCAGGCACAAAGCTTGATGGTGATAAAATAGTAACCAATGGAGGAAGAGTTCTTGGTGTGACTGCTAAGGGAGCAACCTTGCAGGAAGCAAGAGCAAATGCATATGCAGCAACAGAATGGGTAGACTTTGACAATAAATATATGCGTCACGACATTGGTAAGGCGATAGATGAGGCCTAGGCTGAAAAGCCATATTTTGGGGTTGTGAGTTATATTTAGGGGAAACATAGGAGAAGTAGAATATGAATAATTACAGAGTACAGACAGCAAACAATGGCAGCAAGTGGAGAAGACTAATCACTAGTATAGCAGCCGCAATTATTTTTATTGTAGTATTAGGAACAGGCACAGTGAGTTATGCATTTCCGGAGACCCCGGCAACCGTAACGGCAACAAGTGCAAATATCAGAGCAGCAGCAGATCCTTCCAGTGCAATACTGGCAAGTGTGAAGCAGGGAGATGTGGTATCTGTTTTTGGTGAAGCTACAGGTACAGATGGTATCAAATGGTATCATATGCATGTAGATGCTAATACACAGGGATATATTCGCTCAGATTTGGTAAGCCTGGGACAGGGCTCGTTAACAACTAACACTACAACTACAACGCCTACAACCACTACTACAACTACAACCACGAATCTGCCTGAGACACAGGTAACACCGGTTGAAACAAAACAGGCAACAGTAGAGACTAACAATGTTAGAATCCGTAAGGGTGCTTCTACAGAGTATGGTATTGTAGCAACTGCGAACAGAGGCATGATTGTCAATGTAACAGGAGAGGCAGCAGGAACAGATGGTAAGACATGGTATCAGGTATCTTTTACTTATGACAGCAAGCAGATTACCGGATTTATTCGTTCTGATTTAGTTACCTTTGAGTCAGTGCCGGCAGATACGACTGAGAGCCAGATTGGTGGAACTGTTGCACCTGAGCAGCAACCTGAGCAGCAGCCGGAGCCGGAGACTACAGTAGAGCCGGAACCAACACCAGAACCTGAGAAGGAAGAGCCGGTAGAGACGGTTGTGTTATTGAATACAACTAAGGTTCCGTATGTTCCGGGTGGCTTTGATATGACAATTCTGAAATGGAATGAACAGGAGATTAATGCTTACAGAAATGGTGATTTCTATATATTCTATGCGAATAGAAATGGTGTAGAAGGCTGGTATCTTTATGATTCTGCTAACGGCACATATATGAGATATGTATATGAAACTCCAACAGCAACTATCCCTAAGGAGAAGAGCGTTGGAATGGCACCGATTATTATTCTTGCAATTGTAATTGTTGCTTTGATGGCAGTGATTGCAGTAATGTTCTTAAAGCTTAGAGAGTATACAGGTGATTACGATTATGACGAAGAGGATGATGAGGATGAAGATGATGATGACGATGACGATTCTTCATCAGGCCCAAGACAGCCTCAGAGACCTGTACAGAATACGGCTCCTGCAAGAAGACCTGTAGCGAATACAGGTGCTCCTAGACCAACATCTAATAATGCACGTCCGGGTATGAGAAATGTTGAGAGAACTGCACCTACAGGAACGCAGAAGCCACAGGAGAGAACACGTGCAAATGCACAGGAGAGTACTCGTGAGAAAACTCATGAGAGAACTCATGAGAGAACTCAGGTAAGAAGACCATCTGCGCAGCCAAGAGGCACAAGAGCAAAGAGCTTCTTGGAAGTAGATAATGATATGGAATTTATTGAAATATAAGGATACGAAAGAAAAAGCTGTTTCATACAGCTTTTTCTTATTTTGAACACGTTTTTTGTCTAAATTGTCTATTAATTTAAGGCAATACTTATTGTATCGGGATATCCTTTGTGCTACAATTTATATAACAGTGGGAAGGTGTTGATAGAAAGGTGAGGCACTGGAATGTATATAGAGATTGATTTTAGTAGTGAAGAAGCTCTTTATTTACAACTGCGGAATCAGATTATTATAGGGATTGCAACCTCACAGTTTCATGAGGGAGATGCGTTGCCGTCTGTTCGACAGCTGGCGGATACGATAGGTATTAATATGCATACTGTGAATAAGGCATATACTGTATTGAAACAAGAGGGATTTGTTAAGGTGGACCGCAGAAAGGGCGCAGTCATTGCAATTGATATTAATAAGCTGCGGGCATTGGAAGAGTTAAAGAGTGATTTAAGGGTTTTATTAGCCAAAAGCAGATGTAAAAGGATTTCCAGACAGGAGATTCATGAGTTGATTGATCAGATATATGAAAATTATGAATAATGGAGGCATAGGGAATGCAGCAATTTACAGATAAGGCACAGGCTGCTTTGGGATTGGCAGCAAAAGTGGCAAGGAATCTGCACCAGAGTTATATCGGAAGCGAACATATTTTGGTCGGCCTTTTGAAGGAAAAGACGGGCGTTGCAGCAAAGGTTCTGTTGGAGAACGGCGTCAGTGAAGTACAGCTGATTGATATGATAAAGGATTTGATTGCTCCGGAAGGCAATGTGGCTATGAAGGAGAGAGACGGATATTCTCCGAGAGCACAGAGGATATTAGAGGATAGTGGTAAGCAGGCAGCAAGGTATAGAAATGATGCAATTGGGACTGAGCACATTCTATTGGCGTTGTTGTTAGAAGGAGAGAATGTAGGTCTTCGTTTGCTGAATACATTGGGGGTCAACGTACAGAAGCTGTATATGGACACTTTGATTGCTATGGGCGAGGATATTAATGCCCATAAGGATGATTTAAGCAAAGGTAAGAATGGCAAGAAGAAAAAGGAAGGCACATCTACCCTGAATCAGTACAGCAGGGATTTGACAGCGTTGGCAAAGGAAGGAAGGCTGGATCCGGTAATCGGCAGAGAGACTGAGATTATGCGTGTGGTACAGATTCTTTCAAGAAGAACAAAGAATAATCCATGTCTGATAGGTGAACCGGGTGTAGGTAAGACTGCGATTGCAGAAGGACTGGCACTTCGAATTGTTAGTGGTGAAGTGCCGGATACTGTAAAGAATAAACGAGTTGTGACTTTGGATTTGTCAGGTATGGTAGCTGGTTCAAAGTATCGTGGTGAATTTGAAGAACGAATTAAGAAGGTTATTAAAGAGGTTACGGAGGCAGGCAATATTTATTTGTTCCTTGATGAGCTTCATACATTGATTGGAGCTGGTGGCGCAGAAGGTGCGATTGATGCTTCTAATATCTTGAAACCATCATTATCGCGTGGTGAGATTCAGCTAATCGGTGCGACAACGATTTCGGAGTATCGTAAGTATATTGAGAAGGATGCGGCGTTAGAACGTCGTTTCCAGCCTGTTACAGTGGAAGAGCCGACAGAAGCAGAAGCAATTCGTATTCTTTCAGGTATTGCATATAAATATGAAGAGCATCATAAGGTGACGATTACACCTGAGGCGATTGAGGCTGCAGTAAAGCTATCAAGTCGTTATATTAATGATAGAAATCTGCCGGATAAGGCAATTGATTTGATTGACGAGGCAGCTGCTGCAATACGATTGCGAGGAATGAATTTCCCTGAGAATCTTAAAGAGATGCAGGCTAGAATCAAAAAGTATGAGCTTCAGATAGAGCGTTCCATCCGAATGGAGGTTTTTAGTCAGGCGGCAGAGCTTAGAAGAGAGCAGGAAGCTTTGATTAAGAAGTATGAAAAGGCTTTGGATAAGTATGAGAAGACACAGGCGGCAAAGCAGCTGACTGTTACGGAGAATGAGATTGCTGAGGTGGTTTCTAACTGGACCAAGATTCCTGTGCAGAAGCTGGCACAGAAGGAAAGCGAAAAGCTTTTGAAGCTGGAATCTATTTTGCATAAGCGTGTGATTGGTCAGGAAGAGTCTGTCAGTGCTGTAGCAAGAGCTATGAAGCGAGGCAGAGTCGGCTTACAGGACCCGAACAGACCGATTGGTTCGTTCCTGTTTTTAGGACCTACAGGTGTCGGTAAGACAGAGCTTTCTAAAGCGCTGGCTGAGGCAATGTTTGGTTCTGAGAATGCATTGATTCGTGTAGATATGTCAGAGTATATGGAGTCTCATTCGGTATCTAAGATGATTGGTTCGCCTCCAGGCTATGTAGGATTTGAGGAGGGTGGTCAGCTTAGCGAGAAGGTAAGACGTAATCCATATTCTGTTGTATTGTTTGATGAGGTAGAGAAGGCGCACCCTGATGTGTTTAATGTTTTATTACAGGTACTGGATGATGGTCATATTACAGATTCTAAGGGAAGAAAGGTAAGCTTTAAGAACACTGTTCTGATTATGACCTCTAATGCAGGAGCTAATAGAATTATTGACCCTAAGAATTTGGGCTTCATGACAAAGAAGGATGAACAGGCAGATTACAATAAGATGAAATCTAATGTCATGGAAGAGGTAAAGCGTCTCTTTAAGCCTGAGTTTATCAATCGTATTGATGAGATTATGGTATTCCATCCGTTAGGGGAAGCAGAGATGAAGCAGATTATTACGCTTTTATCCAAGAGTCTGTGTGACAGATGTAAGAAGCAGATGGATATTGACTTGACCTTCACACCGGCATTGAAGGAATATTTGGTGAAGAAATATTCTGACCCGAAGATGGGCGCAAGACCGTTAAAGAGAGCTGTGCAGAACGTTGTTGAGGATGAGCTTGCAACAGCGATTCTGGAAAGCAGAGTAAAGCGTGGCGATACGGTGAAAGCAGGCGTCAAGAATGAAAAGGTGACTTTTACTGTTAAATAATATTTGCGAATATTTGATAACTGAAAAATAACCAAAAAATATTAGAAATTTTGAATACTTATTTCTAATAGAAAAAATGTACTCTTTAGTATATACTAAAAATACCTACTAAGATGTGGTGGGGAATAATTAAATATGCAGTAAAAGGAACAAATGATTTAGGAGGACAAAGAAATGGCAGTAGTGGAAGAATTACTACGCTCCGAGAGTAATGGTAATATCAGCTTTGGTAATCATCAGTTAGCAGAGAAGGCGAAGCTAGACGGTTTTGAGCATAGCGGAGATTCATATAAGGTGAAGACCTTTCAGGCGATGACTAAGCTGGAGAAGAACGGATTATTTTTATATGAATCAGTTCCGGGAACTTCTGTGTTTGATTTTGCTGAGACAGTGGATGCGACAACATTTACTGTAGTAGGAGATCAGGATGCCCAGATTACTGTTGGTTTGGAGGAAGAGTCCGAATATGAGGTATTCATTAATGATGCCAGTGTAGGTGTTATGAAGACAAATTTAGCCGGTAAGCTGAATGTAAGTGTTGAGCTTGAGGCAAATGGAGAGACAAAGGTTAGGCTTGTAAAGTAAGCAGCTTTGTGATTGAATAAAGGTAAAGTATGGAATGCTATCTCAATGAGATAGCATTCCTTGGTTTATGATATAGGAAAAGAGGGCGGAGTATGGCAAAGACAAAAATCGCAACAGTGTTCTTCTGCCAGAGCTGCGGTCATGAATCCTCCAAATGGATGGGGCAGTGTCCGGGCTGTAAGGAATGGAATACGCTGGTAGAGGAAAAGGTAAGCGTAACAGGAAGCGGAATGGGAGGCAGTACGAAGACGGCAGCTGTGAGAGAGGCATTGAAGCCGGTAGCAATTGGCTCCATTCAAATGAATGAAGAGGACAGAGTAAAGGTTGGCATTGGAGAGCTGGACAGAGTTCTTGGTGGCGGTATTATGAAAGGTTCCTTGACGCTGGTGGGAGGAGATCCGGGAATTGGTAAATCAACATTACTCTTGCAGGTTTGCAGACATTTGTCGAATCAGAATCGTAAAGTACTATATATTTCAGGAGAGGAATCCCTAAAGCAGATTAAGCTTCGTGCCAATAGAATAGGGAGCTTTCATGATAGCATGCTGCTTTTATGTGAAACCAATCTTGGGTTGATAGAAGAAACGATTAAAAAGACACAGCCAGAGGTAGTGATTATTGATTCTATTCAAACCATGTATCAGGAGGAGGTATCTTCAGCACCCGGAAGCGTATCTCAGGTCAGAGAAGCTACTAATATTTTCTTGCAGCTGGCGAAAGGATTAGGAATATCTATTTTTATTGTCGGACATGTTACTAAGGAAGGAACTGTTGCAGGGCCGAGGATTTTAGAGCATATGGTAGACACTGTGCTGTATTTTGAAGGTGATAGACATGCATCCTACAGGATTTTGAGAGGCGTAAAGAATCGTTTCGGTTCTACCAATGAGATTGGCGTATTTGAGATGCGTAAGGAAGGCTTGGTAGAGGTTGAGAATCCTTCGGAATTTATGTTAAATGGCAAACCGGAGGGGGCAAGCGGTTCGGTAGTTGTTTGTTCAGTAGAGGGAACAAGGCCTATATTGATTGAGATTCAGGCGTTGGTATGTCGGACTAATTTTGGTATACCAAGAAGACAGACAACAGGAACGGATTTTAACCGTGTCAATCTTTTGATGGCAGTATTGGAGAAACGCCAGAGTCTGCACATTGGAGATTGTGACGCATATGTCAATATTGCAGGTGGAATCAAAATACAGGAACCGGCACTTGATTTGGGAATTGTGATGGCGATTGTTTCAAGCTTCAAGAACCGCGCAATTGATGAGAAAATGATTGTGTTTGGTGAGGTTGGTTTAAGTGGTGAGGTGCGTGCTGTCAGTATGGCTGAGCAACGTGTGCTAGAGGCAAAGAAGCTTGGATTTAAGACCGTTGTTCTGCCAAAGGTATGCACAGATGGTTTGGATAATATACAGGGAATAAAGATAATTGGCGTAAATAATGTAGGCGAAGCGATAGATTTAATCTTATAGAAAGGGATTGTATGAGTAGAGAAATCAATGTACAGGAGCTTATGACATATCTTGATAACAGTGTTACCTGCTATCAGGCAATAGAAGAGGCGTGCAGACAGTTAGAAGAGAATGGATTTGTGAAGTTAAGCGAAAAGGAGTTATGGAAACTACAGAGGGGCGGAGCATATTATGTTACCAGAAATGATTCCTCGTTGATTGCATTTCGTGTACCACAGGGCGAGGTAAAGGGATTTCATATCTATGCCGCACATTCGGATTCACCGGCATTTAAGGTGAAAGAGAACCCGGAGATGCCAAGTGAAAAGCAATATATGTGCCTGAATACTGAAAAATATGGTGGGATGATTATGTCTACATGGATGGACAGGCCTCTTACCATTGCAGGAAGAGCATGTATTGAAGAAAATGGAGAGATAGTGTCATATCCTGTTAAGCTTAAGGATAATATGTGTATGATTCCTAATCTGGCCATTCATATGAATCGCAATATGAATGAGGGGGTTGCTTTAAATCCTCAGATTGATATGCTGCCGTTGGTAAGTATGCTGGATGACAACAAGTCTTTGGCAAAGTATGTGGCAGAGCAGTTAAGTGAACAGATAAGTAATAATATAGAAGAAACAGACATTTTGGCGACAGATTTATTTGTGGTAAACTCTCAGAAAGCAGTGTTGGCAGGTGCACAGGATGAATTTCTGATGACATCAAGATATGATGATTTGGGATGTGTGTATGCCGGGCTGCAGGCAATTCTAGCGACTAAGCCGTCTTCTTATATTGATATGTTAGCTGTATTTGATAATGAAGAGGTTGGAAGCTTGACAAGGCAAGGCGCAGATTCCACCTTTTTAAAGGATATTCTGCTCAACATAGCTGATGGCTTGGATATCAGGCAGGCTGTTTTGAGAACGTGGCTTGCTGACAGCTTTTTATTAAGTGCAGATAATGCACATGCATGTCATCCTAATCTGGGGAGCAAGGCAGACCCTGTGAATAAACCGTATTTGAATAAAGGAGTTATACTAAAGTACCATGGCAGTCAAAAATATGCGACAGATGCGTACTCAGCAGCTTATGTGAAACAATTATGTAAGCAATGTGATGTACCTTTGCAGATGTACCACAATCGCTCTGATATAGCAGGTGGTTCAACATTGGGGAATCTTGTGATGGCACAGGTATCAATGCCAGCAGCCGATATCGGACTTCCACAGCTGGCAATGCATTCGGCATATGAAACAGCAGGGGTAAAGGATATACAATATTTGTATAGTATGGTGGGGACCTTTTTTGAAATGTAGCAAAATGCACTGTTTTTGTTGTTCATTTAGCTGAAAAAACAATTTTGATATCTACAAAAAATAGGCTCACATAATATAGAAAGATTAGATAATTCTGAATAATAGTACAAAATAACATATTTGACACTGAATTATCTGACAATGTACTTAAATAAATACAATAAAAGGGTTGATTTTTATTTTTCCACTGTTATAATAATGACTTGTATTCGAAAATATTACTATTTTGTTAATTACTCATTTCAAAATTATTTTGTAATGGACAAATGGTACACACAAAGGCTTTTAGCCGGCCAAATATTGTAATTTGATTATTTGGTTATGCGGAGGTAATTAGTAATGTTAAAGAGAGTCGTGGGAGCAGTGGCAGTGGTGTCAATTGCAGTCAGCGCATTAGGTATGGGCTACCCACAAGAAAATGAAAATCAACCAGAAGTAACAACAGTGGTGGATGCTGTGGCTGTATCGGAACAATTAGTACAGACCATGGAAGCAGTACCACAGGATGTACAAACGATTTGTGAGCAGGGAACAGAGAGTGTTGCGGCACTTGCAACCCAGCAGGCACAGATTCAGGATTCATCGGTTCCGTTGGCAGTTGAGGTTTCAAAGAGAAGTACAACATTGACAGAAGAAGAGTTGGAATTAATGCTCAAGGTCGTTTCGGCAGAATCAAGAGGCGAGTCATGGGATGCGCAGTACATGGTAGCATGCGTTATTCTCAATCGTATGGAGTCAGATTTGTTCCCTAATACCTTAACTGAGGTGGTTACACAGACAGGACAGTTCTCTTGTGTTCCATATGCGATTAGGAACGTGCCGATTACGGATAGTGTTAGAGAAGCTGTCGCAGCAGCATTAGATGATAACATACTGGATGAGGATGTATTATGGTTTAGAAGTGATTATTATCATTCTTTCGAGACGAAGGCATTCCAGATCGGTAGGATGTATTTTACAAGCTTATAGGCCTTGTAAGGTAGTAGCACATAGAAGAATAAAGTTTTTCGGATGGGATAATAGCAGATTACTGTTATTATCCTTTTTTTCTATCAATTAAATTCCAGCAATAAAATCTGAGTGGGATTTGACAAACAATGTTGCAATGTTGTACAGAGTTTGTTGACAACTGTAGGGAATATTGTTATGATGTTTATATATGTCTGATGATGAAAGGCGGTAATTCATGAGTATTTTTAATGAAGACAGATCAACATTGAATGAAAAGGCAGAGAGATTGGAAGCTGAACTGGCGAAATGCGGATTAGATGAGGTGTTACAGAAGGCTTTTGAATCCGGAATGAACATAGATGAAATTATGTATGTAATGCATGGACATACAGAGAGAACGGTACGCAGATATGTTGTGCAGGACCAGTTAAAGAAGGCTGCTAATAAGGATAAACAGTCTGTATAAAAAAACAGTAATTTTTCTAAGAAAAAAGTTAAAAAAACACTTGCATTATATAGGAGAGCTATGCTATAATAACCTTCGTCAGCGAGAGTAAGAGTTACATAAAACTGAATGAAGGGGCATAGTTCAGCGGTAGAACAGCGGTCTCCAAAACCGTTAACGTGGGTTCGATTCCTACTGCCCCTGCTAATTAGGACTAATTTCAAGCATGAGTTTGGAATTGGTCTTTTTTATTATATTAAGATTTTGCTTATATGGTAAAAGCTTTGCTGTAATATGCACATACATCAGAAAATAGTTTACAGAAAATAATGCAAAAAAACTGACAGTTCATTGACATGAAAAATCCCGTGAAGTATAATATTAATATATGTGTATAATAATTTCTCGGAGTTCGAGTGATTATAACAGGAGGGGGCAAGTGTATGCCGGGGTTTGATAAAAATGAGTTTTGGTGCAAGATATTATCTATGTATCCGATGATGGGAGATACCAATTATGTTATAAAGCTCAATGAAGAACAAGCAAGGGAGTTGAAGGCTCTCTTTATCAATGAGTATATCCCGTTTGAAAAGCTTGGATTTTATGATGAAGATCAGATTCTTCGTAAGATGCTTACGGCTATGGTATCCATCTATTATATGGACAAGGATACTGTAACAAATCGAGGAGAAGTAGTAGAGCTGGTTGATTCTGTGAATTATGATGGTAAGTATTTGTATATTCATTTTGCTAAAATTTCACCAGCCAAAATGCGTAGATTATCACTCGGAAAAACGCAGAAGCAAGTAGCAGAGTCAAGCGGTTTGAGCATACACACTATTAGAAATTGTGAAGCATATTTTTGTGATTTGAACAGACAGCCTTATGATTTGGTGAAAAAGATAGCGAAAGCATTGGAATGTGAAGTAACTGACATAATGATTTAAAGATATGGAGGATAAGGATGAGTGATTTAGTATTTACACCTATGGAAATCGACGCGATTGGTGAGATTTCTAATATTTGCCTTGGGAACTCAGCGTCTACACTAAATATGTTATTACGTCAGACTGTTGATATTACACCGCCGCGAGTAGAAATCGTAGAGAAGAGTGAGTATATTAAGTCTGTAAGCGGAAAGATGGTGTTCGTAAAGGTAAATTATGTAGAAGGCTTACAGGGTGGAAATGTTTTGATGCTGGATGACGTACATGCTAAGATGATTGCCGATTTGATGATGGGAAGTGATGGAAACGGTGATTTTGCAAAGATGGAACTTAGTGAGTTACATTTAAGTGCGGTTTCTGAGGCTATGAATCAGATGATGGGGGCAGCGGCTACATCGATGAGTATCATGTTGGATAGAAAGACAGATATTTCAACGCCGGAAGCAACTTATGTAGATAATGACAAGTATATATGTTATAATTTCCCTAATGATGACAAGTTCGTAAAGGTTGGATTTAGAATGATGGTAGGAGATTTGTTTGATTGTCCTATCGTTCAGCTGTATCCTCATGATTTGGGAAAAGCAATCAGTGATTTGTTCTTGATAAAGAAAGCAAAAGAAAAGGCAGAAGGTAAATAGACTAAAGAGGGGAAGGTAATTAATATATGATGTGCGTATTTTGCGGAAACAGGGAGAAATGCTGGAACGATATGTCTGATGAGGCCTTGGAGATGGAATTTGTCAAATGTAATTATGACGATTACGTTCTGGATGATGCAATTGAATTAGACGAGCTGATAGGTGAGTCTGAACGCCGAATAGAAGAGCAGCGTGATATGGAGCTGGGACGTAATGTAGGCTGATAAGGAAAGGCATGGTATAGTGATGGAGCAGCAGGCAGGATATTTATTTGTTTACTTTACAGGAGAGGATACGGAAGCAGGGGAGCAGATTTATTTTTCACTGAGTGAGGATGGTTTGCACTGGAAGGACTGTAACCGTTGTGAACCCATTTTGATGTCGCAGATAGGTGAAAAGGGTGTAAGGGACCCATTTCTTATAAAGGATGTGCATGGCAGAGGCTATTATCTGATTGCTACAGACCTTAGGATTGCGACAGGAAAGGGATGGGCAGATTCTGTGGTAAATGGAAGTAAATCCCTTTTGCTGTGGACGTCAGAGGATTTAATCCATTGGAGTGAACCAAGATTGATTGAGGTTGGTATTCCTGAGGCAGGCTGCGTATGGGCACCTGAGGCGATATATGACCGTAAGAGAGATGAGTATTTGATTTTCTTTGCTTCTAATGTGAAGGAAGAGAATGATACAGAGGCGAAGCAGAGGATTTATTGTACCCGTACAAAGGATTTTGTGAGCTTTAGTGATACCACCAAATATATAGAGCGTGAGAATCACGTGATTGATACGACGATAGTGGAACAGGGTGGTGTTTATTATCGATTCTCTAAGAATGAGACTACAAAGCATGTGGATATGGATTATGCGGACGACTTGCATGGTGAGTTTAAGCCGATTCATTCGGATGCGTTGGCTGAGTTATCAGGTGTGGAAGGTCCTGAGATTTATCCATTACAGGATGGTAAGTGGTGCTTGATTGTAGACCGCTTTGCAACACATATGGGGTATCTTCCGTTGATTACAGAGGATTTGGCAAGCGGTAGGTTCCGCGTGTTGGAGGACAGTGAATTTGATATGGGAGCAAGCCGTAAGCGTCATGGTGGAGTGATTCCATTGGATGCAGAAACCTATGAAAGATTAAGCAGAGAGCTATTATAATAAAAACTCGGTTCAATTGATGAACCGAGTTTTTTCTGTGTCAATACTTAGTGAATCAAAATAATATAGGCTGATGAAATATATGCCTCCTGTCCTTCGTACAGAATCTTTGTCCAGCCATCCTGTTGAATCTCTAAAACCTGTAAAATCGTATTCTCGGAGACTGTTTCGACTACTGCAGCGTCTGTACTGTTTGATGCGCGGATATTCACTAGAGAGGTTGTCCTTGCATATAATACAGCCTCCTGTTCTTCTGTAGAAGGAGGAGCAGAGCTTTCTTCTACAGAAGCAGTATCTTCTGTAATTACATTGCCAAAGTGAATAATCTCAGTTGCAGGTATTTCCTCCATAGAAGCAGTAGAAGAGCCCTGTGTGATAATCTGATGAGGTCTTGAAATAATCAGTACAATAAGTATACAAATAATGATGCATAAAAATCCTATGGTGGATATCAGTATTCTGTTGATGGTGCGGTTGCTCATATGTTATTCTCCTAAATCATATAGATAAATCCTATAAAACAAATAAGCTCCTGCATAACTGCAAGAGCTTAAAGCTGATAACGGGAATCGAACCCGTGACCTCCGCACTACCAATGCGACGCACTACCGACTGTGCTATATCAGCTAGTTACCTACGACATAAGCGCTGTCACCTCAAATATATTAACATAATGAGAGAGTCTTGTCAATGTGAAATGCTATTGTTTTATACTTAAAAAGGTGCTCCTGTGAGAGCACCTTTTAAGCACTAATGATATCCGAATAATTCGTATTGCTTCTGTAAAAGCTCCTGTTGCTGCTGCTGGATGACATACGAAGCATTTGGAGCTGAGAAGAACCATTCATTGTGAGGACACATCTGAATCACGTCAGTGGTTGTAGCCTCCTGAAGCGGTTCTGTATCAGGGATTCCATCTCCGTCTAAATCGATAATTTCCTCTGAAGTAGCTCCTGTGTATCCATCGTAATAATCCTCTTCGTCAATCAGATAAAGCTCTGCAATAGATTCCAAAACAGTGGTCTCTGCAAGACGTTTTGGAAGCTTCTCTGTTACCGAAGGCATCTTGAACGGACAAAGCTCAGTGGCTACCAATCCCGTATAAGCACAGAGATTAGTGGTATAATGTACGTCACAGGTCTCTGTAGGAACAGTACCTTCTGCGAAGTACTCTGTTACCAGACAGCCGTCACATACACCTGAAATCGGTAGCTTACCAGACTTAGAACAAACAGTAGCTGTTACAATACCACTTGGCATCTGGAAGGAGCGATAAGGGAGATTCTCATGAATCTTAGCCATAACTTCTTTCCAAAGAGTCTTAGAAAGATTCTTCTCTGCCTTAGAGCTTAATACAATATTATTATCATATCCGGTCCAGGTTGTGGCTGTGTAGTATGGTGTATAACCGGAGAACCATACATCCTTGTAATCAGAAGTAGTACCTGTCTTACCGGCAATTGCCATATTACCGAAGTTAACAGCAGTACCTGTACCACCGTTTGTAACAACACTTGTCATAGCATCTGTTAAAAGCCATGCTGTAGTTTCTTTGATAACAGGAACTTCATAGGAAGCAGTGTTATCAATTAATACATTTCCATCAATATCTACAATCTTAGTGTAGAGCTTAGGTTCAATATAATAACCATTATTTGCAATCGCTGCATAAGCTGCGTTAAGCTCCATATTGGTTACACCGTCTGTAATACCACCAAGGGCAAGTGCCTGTCCGATATCGGTAACAACGGTACCATTAGATTCTACTCGTCGGTCTACCAAGGTTGAGAAACCGAAGTTGAGCAGATAATCAAATCCAAGCTGTGGTGTAATCTGAGTTAAAGTCTTAACAGCAACAATATTTGCCGACTGTGCAATACCATAACGGAAGCTTAAAAGTCCGCGATAACCGGTAGTCCACCAGTTTGAAACAGGACGGCCGTTAACGTAGTTATAAGGAGCATCATTTTGCACGCTTGCAAGTGTAAGTCCGGCAGTATCTAATGCGGGTGCATAGGTAGCCAATATCTTAAATAAGGAACCCGGCTGACGAGTACTGTCTGTTGCACGGTTTAAGGTACGACTGGCTTCCTTTGTACCGCGTCCGCCAATCATTGCGACAATATTGCCAGAGGACTGGTCCTGTATGGTTAAGGAAACCTGAGGCTGTGGTGTAAGAGTAACTCTTTCGCCGTCTACCTTGTCACCCTCTGCCATAATAGCGGCCTTGTAGGCTTCAATCGCTTCGTAGGCTTCTTCCTTAGAATCATAGAGAAGATTAAAGCCTGCGTTCATCTTACGATAGTAGGTACGATACATTTCCTTGCTGTGGTTTTCTTTGGTACCGTCAGCCTTCTCAATGGTTAAGGCGTAGTCCAAAAGCCACTCAGTATCTTCCGGATAATTCTCTTCATTTAAAAATACTTCATCACAAATCTGCTGGATAGCAGGGTCCTGTGTACTAAAGATGCTCAATCCGCCACTGAATACCATATTATATGCCTGCTTCTCAGAGTAGCCGAGCTTATCAATCAAATCCTGCTGAACCTGTTCAATCAGAGCGTCTTCAAAGTAGGTATACACGGCATTGGCATTGGTTTCCTGATTGACTGCCTGTATACGGCTGTAAACGTCATCTGCCATGGCTTCGTCATGCTCAGCTTGGGTAATGTAACCCTGCTCTAGCATTTTTCGTAATACTTCTTCGCGACGATCTGCATTTTTGTCAGGACGCGAAATAGGATTGAGCTTGGATGGATTCTTCGTAATACCTGCAATGACTGCACACTCGGAAAGTGTAAGCTGGTAGACAGGCTTGTTGAAATATCTCATGGAAGCTGCCTGTACGCCTAAGGTACCTTGACCAAGGTTAATAGAGTTCATATAGATTTCAAGGATGGTTTCCTTGTCCATCGTCTTCTCTAACTCAATGGCAAGATACTGCTCCTGAATCTTTCGTCTGATTTTTTGCATGGTGCTTTCGTTGGTCCAGTTCTCAAATACATTATTCTTAAGAAGCTGCTGCGTAATGGTAGAACCACCCTGCGATAACTCCATATCACGAAGGGCGATTTTAGCAGCACGCATGATACCGATGAGATCAATACCATTATGCTCATAAAAACGCATATCTTCAATTGCAACAAAGGCATCTGCCAAATCCTGCGGAATCTGGTTCATCTTTACCCAGCTTCGGTTGGAATCAGCGGCAACAAGCTTTGTCATTTCGTTACCTTCTGCATCGTAGATTACTGTAGCGTAGCCGGTAGGTATAACCTGTACTGTGGAAATATCCGGTGCTGAGGAAATAATACCCTTAAAGGCACCAAGTCCTAAGCTGGCTACAATGATAAACACGGATAACATACCGAGTAAAATCAATTTGAGAGCAGAAATACAACACATTTTCTTTAATTTAGTCGATTTAGATGTAAGGGCCTTTTGTTTTTTGACGACCCCTCTTTTTCCGTAATTCATAGTGTCACCTCCGCATAATTAATGCATCGTAATTATTCAATACCTTCATAATTACATATAATCTATATAATTATAGCAAATTAATAACTGTAAATAAAGGATTTTATGTAACATTAAGAATTGTTGACATATTCTTTACGGTTTATACGAAAATATGTTATAGTTTTGTCATAGATATAAAAGATTGCGCTGTTACGACAGCTATTATTATAGAAGAAACGGTTTACAAAACATGAGAGGATAGCTATGGAGAATCAGGTTTACGATAACTATTGTGTATTAACAAAGGGTGCTGAGGCTGAAATTGTGGAAAAGAAGTCAAGATTTATCGCCACAATCAGACCGGTTACGACAGAAGAGGAAGCAGTTGCATTTATTGATGAGATGAAAAAGAAGTATTATGATGCCAGACATAATTGCTCGGCATTTGTGATAGGTGAGAAAGGTCAGCTGACTAGAAGCAGTGATGATGGTGAGCCAAGTGGCACTGCCGGCAGACCGATGTTAGAGGTGCTTCTTGGTTCGGAGATTCGTAATATTGCTGTTGTAGTGACCAGATATTTTGGCGGGGTGCTACTTGGGACAGGTGGACTTGTGAGAGCTTATACGCAGGCAGTAAAGGAAGCGTTGGCAGAGTGCGAGACTGCCAGAAAGCATTTCGGTGTAAAGCTTCAGATTAAGACAGATTATAATAATGTGGGTAAGATTCAGTATTTGCTTGGTAGTAAGGGAATTACGATACAGGATTCCGTGTATGCAGCAGATGTGGAGCTTACAGTCATTGTTCCGATTGAAGAGTATGACAAGCTTTGTAAGGAGCTTGTAGAGGTAACCAGTGCGAGGGCAGGACTTGAGGAGCTAGAGAGATTATACTACTTTATAGGAAAGTTCTCAAAAAGTTGGATATGATGTATAATAAGCAGGAAATAAAAAATGACATGACAAAAGAGCGAAGGTGCGACTTCGCCATGACGTTGATTATGAAGTTTTTTGTTTTGTTGGTTGAACTGCACT
>JAZNMO010000155.1:0-10161 GCA_045579665.1 Lachnospiraceae bacterium | reverse complement strand
TACATTAGCAGGCCCAATGACATAATCGACTGCCTTACCTGTAAGAATCGGAATATATAATGTTAATATAACCGATACTGCTGCCAAAATAACGGATGCTATAAGGAAAAATTTGTATTTTCCAATGTAATTAAGTACTTTTTTAATGATTTCTAACTGCTCTGTCTTTCTGCTGTCCTTCATTACTTCGCACCCTCCTTTGGAAACTGGGAATAGAAGATTTCCTGATAGATTTCATTGTCCACAAGCAGTGTCTCATGTGTTCCGATACCTGCCATCTCTCCATCCTCTAATACGATAATCTTGTCTGCATGCTGAATAGACGCAGCTCTTTGGGATACGATAACCACTGTCATATCCTCACTTAGATTCTTTATTGCTGTTCTAAGCTTTGCATCTGTTGCAAAATCCAGTGCCGATGCACTATCATCCAAAATCAAAATCTTAGGATTGCGCACAAGCGCTCTTGCAATGGTAAGTCGCTGTCTTTGTCCACCACTTAGATTCTTACCGCCCTGTGTAATCATATAATCCAATCTGCCGTCCTTGGCATCCACAAATTCCTTTGCCTGTGATGCCTCTAAGGCTCTTTCGATATCCTCCTGTGTAGCATTCTCATTGCCCCACAAAAGATTCTCACGTATGGTTCCTTTAAATAAAACAGCCTTCTGCGGTACGATACCAATTAAGTCTCTTAACTCCTGAAGCTGATAATCTCTGACATCTCTTCCATGAATCAGAACCTTACCCTTAGTTGCATCATAAAAGCGCGGTATCAGATTTACAACCGATGTCTTACCTGAGCCTGTACCTCCAATAATTCCAAGAGTCTGTCCCTTCTTAACCTCAAAATGAATATCTGTTAATGACTCATCTCCTGCCCCCTGATAGGTCAATCCGACATGCTCAAATACAATCGCATCCTCGCAGTTTTCCAGTATTGGGGCTGTCTTTTCACATAACTCCATGCTGTTAGTCACCTCAAAAACAGCCTCTATTCTCTTAGCACAGGCAAGAGCCTTTGTAATCTGAATGATAAGATTAGCAAGCTTAATCAGCTCTACTAATATCTGTGACATATAATTTACAAGTGCTACTACTGCACCCTGTGTAATGATTCCGGCATCTACTCTGATGGCTCCTGTCCATAAAAGCACCACAAGTGCTCCGTTAATAATCACATAAGTTAACGGATTCATAGCTGCAGAAATCTTACCTACAAATACCTGCGCATCCAATAAGTAATTATTCGCCTTACTAAACTGTTCTACCTCTTCATCTTCCATGCAAAAGGCACGAATCACTCTGGCACCTGTAAGATTCTCTCTTGTTCTTGATAATACCTTATCCAAAGCCTGCTGTACCTTCTTATACAAAGGCATACTAACCAGCATAATACCAAATACAACAATAGATAACAGCGGTATGGTAACTACAAAAATAAGTGCTGCTTTCACATCTACTGTAAATGCCATAATCATTGCACCAAAAACAATAAATGGTGAACGTAACAACAATCTCAATGTTAAATTCACGCCTGACTGCACCTGATTGACATCACTGGTCATTCGCGTAATCAAAGTACCTGTTCCCATAGTATCAAGCTCTGTATAGGATAAGCTCTGAATATGTGCAAACAGTGCATGACGAAGCTTGGTTGCAAATCCTACTGCTGCCTTTGCACTGTAATACTGCGCCGTTACCGCACATACAAGCCCAATCACAGCCAGTGCAATCAAAATGCCTCCCATTTGTAAAATATATCCCTTATCACCATTGGAAATACCTGCATCAATAATTGCCGCCATTACCAATGGAACAAACAACTCAAAGGACGCCTCCAGCATCTTAAATAAAGGTGCCAATATGGTTTCCTTCTTATAATCCTTTAAATATTTTAATAGGCTTTTCATCTTATAATCCCTGCTTTCTCGAGTCATATCATCTAAGTATAGCACAATTCCATTTTCTTGGAAATTATATTTCATTGTAATGTATGTAGCTGTCATGATAAAATAGTATTATAAAACGCAATTTTAAAAGGACAGTAGGTGTATTCCATGAATCTTGATTTACATTCATCACAATCAACGAGATATTTACAAGTATATGATTATTATAAGGAACTGATTCTATCAAAAAAGCTCCCTGAAAACAGCAAAATGCCTTCTATTCGACGCTGTGCAGAGCAGCTAGGTTTAAGCCGTACTACAATAGAAACCGCATATTTGTGTCTGGCTGCTGATGGCTATATCATTTCACGTCCCCAGAGCGGCTACTATGTCACCAATCGTGCTTCCCGCAGCAAATCTGTAGCTACATTGGCGGTTTCCAATGCACCAAAAGATACTCTTATTTATGATTTTACTTCAAGCAATGTAGATGCGGAGGCCTTTGACTTTAACCTATGGCGCAGATATATTAAAAGTGCTCTACGTCAGGATAAAAGACTGCTGTCTTATGGTGAATCCCAGGGCGAATATGAGCTGCGCGAGGTGATTGCAGAATATGTAATGACTAAAAGAAACGCTGTCTGCCGTCCTGAAAATATCGTAATAGGCGCAGGTTCACAGGCATTGTTAAATATTCTATGTCCTTTAATCAAAGATAGAAACACTGTCTGCTTCCACGATACGAAATTTAAACAAGGTATGGTAATCTTTGAGGACTATGATTTTAAAATTACGACAAATCAGGAAGAAGCTGATATCCTCTATATGACTCCCTCCCACATGACTTCCTTGGGAGATGTTATGTCTGTTGAAAAAAGACTTACCTTATTAAAAGAATCTATGGCACATAATCGTCTGATTATCGAAGACGATTATAATAATGAATTTCGCTATTTCAGTAAGCCTCGTCCCTGTCTGCAGGGATTGGCAGGTGGTGAAAATGTAGTATATCTTAGTACTTTTTCTAAGCTGCTTCTGCCATCTATCCGACTGAGCTTTATGATACTGCCGGATAATTTATTGCCATTATATGAAGCCAAGAAATCTCTTTATAATCAGACTGCATCCAAAACCGAACAGCTCGCTCTCTGCCAGTTCCTTAGAGACGGCCATCTGGACAGTCAGATTCGTAAACTAAAGCGTCTGTATACCAACAAAGCTATGAGCCTTTCTAATGAATTAAAAGCCTCCTTTGGTGATGATGCAGTTATCTCCTTAGGCGAATCGGTTTTTCTGGTACATATGAAAATAAAGAGTGACCTAACCAATGAAGAGCTGCAATCTAAGGCAAAGGCTGCAGGTATCCGTGTGTTTGCCTCACCTAAGCAGGAAGCAGACTATGCACATATCGCTTTGTCCTGTAGTGAGGTCCCTGCGGAGGAATATCCCAAAGCCGTCGCACTATTAAAAGAGGTATTCAAAAAAAGGGGGTAGGACTTTCGTCTTACCCTCCTTAGTTAAGCGCGCGCCTGCTCCGGCGACTTCGCATATAAAAGCTTTAAAATAATCGGTACTGAGATTGAGGAAACAATAATCAACAGAATAACAGCTGTAAAATACTCATCTGACATAAGGCCTACTGCAAGTCCCTTCTGTGCAACAATCAAGGCTACCTCACCTCTTGTCATCATACCTACACCTATCTTAAGACTATCCATTCCATTGAATCCACAAAGCTTAGACATCAGACCACAGCCAACAATTTTTGATACTAAAGCTACTGCTACAAATGCCAAAGCAAAAAGAATAAGCTCTCCGTTAACTCCTTCAATATTGGTCTTTAATCCGATACTTGCAAAGAATACCGGTCCAAATAACATATAAGAATTAATATCAATCTTCTCTTCAATATAATGAGAATCTCTAATACTACAAAGCATAATACCTGCCGCATATGCACCTGTGATGTCCGCAATACCAAAGAACTCCTCAGCAACATACGCAAATACAAAACAGAATGCCAAACCGATAATCGGGATACGTCTGGTATGTGGATACTTTGTATCTACTATCTTAAATACTTTATAAGAAATAAATCCAACCACAATCGCAAAGATAAAGAATAAAACAGTATTCAATACAACAACACCTGCTTTAGACTCCGGATTCTTAAATCCAATTACGAAGGTTAATACAATAATACCGATAATATCATCAATAATAGCGGCACTTAAAATAGTAGTACCAACCTTACCCTTCAAAAATCCTAACTCACGAAGTGCCTGTACCGTAATACTTACACTGGTAGCTGTCATGATACAGCCGATAAATACTGCTTTATAGAACTCTTCTGTTCCCACTGCTGCCACTCCATAAAATGCCATGTATAACAAAGCACCTAAGGCAAGCGGTACAAATACACCTGCACACGCAATCAAGGTAGCAATCGGACCTGTCTTAACAAGCTCCTTTAAGTCTGTATCGAGACCTGCTGAAAACATCAACAATACAACACCAATCTCTGCCATCTTTGCCAAAAAATCTGTCTGCTGTACCCAGCCTAGTACTCCGGGTCCAATCAACAATCCTGCAATAATCATTCCAACTACCTGTGGTGCTTTGAACTTTCTTGCAATAATTCCAAATACCTTGGCAGTAATCAAAATAATCGCCAAATCTTTAAAAACAACATAAGCTTCCATAACTTCCTCACATTCTGTCGCTTAAGCGGCTCTTCACTTTTATCGAATGTTCTACATATCCACTAATACATATCGTCAAAAAATATTAAAAGTTTATAAACATTCCTGATTTAATATAGCACTTTGCTCTAAAAAAGCAAGCCTTTTTTATGCATTTATAATAGAAACTTGTAAATCTTTACTGCTATTAAAATATGTAGGTGAATTATTCTTTTTTCCATTGTAATTGACACTAAAAAAATCATCTGAAAAAGATAATATTTTTTACACTAAACTCTTGAAAAATATGCAGAATGATTTATAATAAATAAGTCGTTAATTTACGGCGCGTGGCTCAGTTTGGTAGAGCGCTGCGTTCGGGCCGCAGAGGTCGCAGGTTCAAATCCTGTCGCGCCGATTGCTTAAAAAGCCTTGAAACTAAATGCTTCAAGGCTTTTTACTTTTCTTCGTATATTTCGATGATTACTATTTTTCTTTCAAAAATTCTATCAGCAGTATATTATCTATAAATGATATACTTATAAATCGGATTACCCATGGACGAGAACTTCTCTTCATACTCCGTCATGATATTACCCTGAGATAAAACTTCATCATGGTGCAAGTCTCTTGTTACTGCCTCAGCCTTCCAGCCTGCAGGCTCTAACTCCTCTAATGCAAAATCAAACAAATCTGTATTGTCTGTCTTAAACTCCAAGCGTCCATCCGGAATCAGAATCTGATTGTATCTTGCTAAAAATTCTCTAGAAGGCAATCTTCTCTTAGCATGTCTGTCCTTTGGCCATGGGTCTGAGAAGTTCAGATAAATCTTAGAAATCTCATCCTTTGCAAATACATCACAGATTTCCTCTGCATCCATGCGAATAAATACAAGATTTGGAAGTTCGTTCTCTTCCATCTTCTGAATAGCACGTAATAATACTGTTGAATATTTCTCAATGCCGATGTAATTAATCTCTGGATTCGCTGCTGCCAAATCCATCATAAATCTACCCTTACCCATACCAATCTCGATATGAATTGGTCTGTCATTTCCAAATACTTCACTCCACTTTCCCTTATGCTCCTGTGGATTGTGAACTACATATTTACTGTCAGCTATCATCTCTCTTGAGCCGGTAACATTTCTTAATCTCATACGAGGTCTCCTTTTGTTTTACTCTAGCCTATAGTGTACACCTTATTAGGAAATTTGTCACAGGAATTTTTCAGATGGGATTTTTATTTTAATCTACTTATTTATAGGAAAATAGTGTAGAATACAAATATGTAACTTATGTATACTTAAATGAATTAAGAAAGGATATTTCTTTTTGTTATGAAGCTACGTTTATTTGATAAACTGAAGATAAAAAATATATTGAAAATAAGCTGCGTCTGGCTGATATACTCTTCTATGCTTACGCAATCTGTTACTGTATATGCTGATGTAGACCGCATGGCAGAATGGGAAAGCCGCAAAAGCCTTCCTGTTGAATCCAATGAGATTACTGACTGGCCGGAGGGTCCTGCTATCGGTGCAGGTTCAGCTATTCTTATGGAAATGAATACGAAGACTGTTCTATATGCCAAGAATATTCACCAGCAGATGTATCCTGCAAGTATCACAAAAATTATGACCTCGCTTTTGGCATATGAGAACTGTAATCTGAATGATATGGTAACTTTTTCCTATGATGCCGTGCATGATGTTCCTATTGACGGTGCCAATATGGGTATGGATACAGGAGAAGCGCTGACCTTAGAGCAGGCACTCTATGGTGTTCTTGTAAAATCAGCCAATGAAACTGCTTCTGCAGTGGGTGAGCATGTAGCCGCAAGTCTTGGCAAGGATGCAACTGCTGCCGGTTTTGCTGAGGTTATGAACGCAAAGGCTGATGAAATAGGCTGTCTGAATACTCACTTTGCCAACGCAAATGGATTATTTGATGAAAACCACTATACAACCGCTTATGATATGGCATTGATTGGCTGCGAATTTTTCAAGCATAATTTACTTTGTCAGATGTCTTCTACTACGACTTATCATATTGAGCCTAGCGAATATCAGCCTGATGATTTTTGGATTTCCTCGAAGAATCAGCTATTAAAGGGTAGAGAGCATGAATATGAATATTTACTTGGCAGTAAGACAGGTTATCTTGACAGTTCACGACAGACTCTGGTTTCTGCTGCCGAGAAAAATGGTATGAAGCTGGTATGTGTTGTATTCCAAGAGGAATCACCCTATCAGTTTGAAGATACGATTGCATTATTTAACTATGGCTTTGAGAATTTTCAAAAGGTGATTGTGGAGGACTATGAAACCAAATATTCCTTAAACAACTTCGATTTATTCGAAACAGAAAATGATTTGTTTGGAAGCTCAGGCTCTTTGATGAAGCTACAAGAAAATGCCTATGTTGTAATCCCTAATTCAGCAGATTTTAACGCTTTAGATTCTTCACTTGTTTATGAATCAGCTGATGATGCTGCAACAATTGCAACCATTCAATATACTATGAATGGTGTTCCCGTAGGTACCTGCGGTATTTCATATAATATTGCTACCCCCAATACCTTTCATTTTTATCAGACATCACCAGAGAACGAAGAAATTATTTCTACCCCGACTTCTTCAAATGTAGTATTTGTTAATATCAAAAAGATTTTCATTGGTATTGGCATTGTAGCATTGGCACTCATACTTATATTTTCCTTTATTTCCTTTATTAACAGCTATAACTTCTCGCCTAAAAAGCGTGAAATTAAGCAACGTCGTCAAAAGCGCAACCGTGAAGTCAGACTGGCTGCTAGAACTGCCAGAAAAAATGCTACACTGCATCGCAGGCACATGAAAAGAAGACGTACCGATTATAAGCGTCGCAGACGTAATCGTCCAATTCACAAACGTTAAAGAATAAAGCTGATGAATTTTAATGTTCATCAGCTTTTGTTTCGTTCTTTAATCTTCTTTTCTCTTTTCTTATCTCTCTGAGCTGGTCCTTCTTCTTTCGAAGCTCTTCCACTGCCGCTTCATCAATCAGCTTAATGGTCTTCACAACATAAAGCTCATCATGCACGGACTTTCTCATCCTTATCTTGCCCTTTAGGTAACCATGCTCCTCACAGTAGCTGACGGCATAGTAATGCTTGCTATTTGCCGGAAACCATGTAATCTTGCGCTTAGTAGGGCCGTTACACAAAAAGCACTTCATGGCAGTTACCTTACGATTCTTCATCGCCTCTATCTTATCCGGAAAGCTTTGAGAGATGTATTTCTCATAATTATCAAATACAACTCTTATCTCATCCTTACGCTTCTTAGGCAAATGGAAGGTATCAAAGGATACATGCGAAAATATTGCTTCATCCTCTATCCGTTCCATAATCCGTGCAGTATAATAGGCATCTGTATCTGCTCTGTGGAACATCTTATCCTTCTTTATCTCCAGATAATCTACCGCATACTCTAAGGACTTTCTAGACTTCCTGTCTTCAAAGGCAATACTAAAAAGCTTCTGTACATCATAGTACTCCAACGGCTTATGTGCCAGCGGTTCCATCTGATAGTATTCCATGTTACGCTGTAGCTCAATCAAATCAAGATTCCCCCATGTACAGAAACGATAATCCTTTCCGCACCATGTAAGAAAATCCTGCATTACCTCAACAAAACAACGACAGGACTCCAACTGTTCAATCCTTAGATGAATCAGTTCTCCTGTAATCTGATGCATCTTTTGATGTACCTGTGGCTTAATTAACTCATGAAAGGTATCTACAATCCGCCTGTTCTCATCTAACTTCACAGCACCGATTTCGATAATCTCAAATAGTAATTCGTTTTCCTGCTTTGTCTTTCTATCAGCGGCTTGATTCCATTCCAAATCCATTACAATGTAATTCATCAAACCTCGACCTTTCTATTTCAATTTATCTGTTTTCATATCATCTGTTATCATCGTAGCACACACATTTACTCTTTTCAACATTTATTAAAGGCGCTTTCTCCCTAAGGGAAATTGCGCCTTGCAATATCTTTTATTCAATTAGAAAGCTACTTTCATAAATAATGCCACTGCACACAGGATAATTGCACATGGTACATACAGATAGCGGCCTATATTGTACCACAAATTACCATGCGGTTTGTTTACGCTCTTATTGATTTCATCCAGCAAATCGCTCTTCTTCATAATCCAGAACCATGATAAAGCACCTAATGTAGCACCGATTGGAATGATGTAAATAGATACAATATCCATCCATGGTCCCCACTTCGCAATCGGCTCCATATGTAAGCCGATTCCCAGACAAATCACACAAAGAATCACCAATACTACCTTACGGCTTAACTTAGGAAATCTGTGCTCTAATGACTCCCCTACTGCCTCAAACATATTCTGTAATGAGCTAATGCCTGCGAAAATCATTGCCACATATAAAATAATAGCAAATAACTGACCAAATGGAATATCCTGTAAAATCTTTGGTAATGTCACAAAGAGTAAGGACGGACCTGCGCCTACATCCAAGCCATATGCAAAGCATGCCGGAATAATAACCAATGCCGCCACAAGTGCTGCAATGGTATCAAAAATGGCTGTTCTTGTAGCAACATGCACTACATCCTCCTTATCATCCAGATAAGCACCATATACAATCATACCGCTTCCTGTTACTGACAATGAAAAGAATGCCTGTCCCATTGCCCATATCCATACCATAGGATTCTTTAACTCCTCCCAGCGTGGTGTAAACATGAACTTATAGCCCTCTGCCGCTCCCGGAAGCATGGACACACGAACTGCCAATACTACAAAGATGATAAAGAATATCGGCATCATAATCTTGTTACTCTTCTCGATACTCTTTGCTCCTAACAATAGTGTTAATAATGTACCAACTACTACAATAATATGAAATGGAATGACAGAATAATCTGCTCCTGAAAATGACTCAAACCATGTCGTGGTCTCTACCTGCATCAGCTCACCTGTCAGGGAATTCCATAATGCCTTTAATACATAAGAAATAATAACCGCATAGCCAAGCGCAATACACATAGAGCCCGCAAGCGGCAACCACCCAAGCACTCCGCCCGCCTTTCCTGTCTTCTCGCCTCTGGTTGCCCAAGCAAGACGATAAGCACCTAAAGTACCTGTCTTTGCTCTACGACCTATGGCATACTCTGCCGATAAGCCTACTACACTAAACAATGCTACAAATATCAAATATGCGACTAAAAAAGCGCCTCCTCCATTTGCTCCCATTTTTGCAGGAAAACCCCATACATTTGCCATTCCTACTGCTGAACCAACTGCCGATAATATAAATCCCCAACGGCTTGAGAATTTTGCCTGCTTCTTAGGTTCCATAAATATAACCTCCCATATATCTTCTGTCGTCTCTTAACACGCACTTACTTCAATATTACAATAGCTTCAAGTATTTGTCTAATCAAAAGTGCTGCCCAGCGGCAACACTCTGCAAAAATCAGCTAAGCTGATTCTTGTTTAACTTTCACTACTTTTCGAGCACTTTTCTATTGCATAAAAAAGTGTCTGCGCCACTCTCAACTCCCC
>JAZNMO010000154.1:0-13131 GCA_045579665.1 Lachnospiraceae bacterium | reverse complement strand
TATGAACGCAAACAGAATGTTAGGTATCACACAGGGTACATTATCTAAGTCTACAGAGAAGTTATCTTCTGGTTATAAAGTAAACCGTGCAGCAGATGACGCAGCTGGACTTTCAATTTCTGAGAAGATGAGAAAGCAGATTAGAGGTCTTGAGCAGGCTTCTCTCAACGCTGAGGATGGTATCTCTGCAGTACAGACAGCAGAAGGTGCTCTTGCAGAAGTTCATGATATGTTACAGAGAATGAACGAGTTAGCAGTTAAAGCAGCTAACGGAACAAACTCTGATAATGATCGTAACTACATTCAGGATGAGATTAATCAGTTAGTAACTGAAATCGACCGTGTTGCTGAGACAACAAAGTTCAATGAGACTTATCTGTTAAAGGGTGACTCTACAGCTAAGAAGGGTTATACATACTCATATGATAAGTGGAATACTGCTCAGACAGCAGCAGCTACAATGCAGGCTGATACATCTACAGGATTGAATGCAACTATCGCATTTGATAATGCAGTAGCAAAGGATGCTGACCAGAATGCAGTTGTTAAGTCTTTACGTGATCAGGGACTTACAGTTACAGCATCTTGGAGCATGGCAGAAAACAAGAATGTATTTAGCGTTGAGTTAAATGGTACAGCAGCTGATAACTATACAGTAGTACAGGATTCTCAAAGTGCTGGTAAGTTCCAGGTATTAAATGGAGAGCATGAAATCGTAGCAGAGATTACAGCAACTGGTACAGCTACTACTAAGGCTGGCGAGAAGTGGAGTGCAGTTATTACAGCTGATTCTAAGTCATGTAAGGCAGCTATGAGTGCTGATGAAGTAGCTCAGTATTATGATAAG
The DNA here is from genome assembly GCA_045579665.1 of Lachnospiraceae bacterium. Taxonomy (GTDB): domain Bacteria; phylum Bacillota; class Clostridia; order Lachnospirales; family Lachnospiraceae; genus COE1. The sequence goes on along the minus strand of JAZNMO010000154.1, from coordinate 12,284 downwards.
TCTGGCAATGCGATTGCAGCAAATGCATTAGGAAATTATTTCTCTACTGATAGTGATGGAAATATCTCGACAAATGCAGCAGCAGCTTCTGTATATGATGAAATTGGTAATGCATTAAAGCTTTCAAAAGATGATATTGCTAACGTTCAGAACCAGACAGCAGCATTGGTTATGAAGTTCCATGTAGGTGCTGATTCTTCACCTAACAATAAGATTACTGTTAATGTTGATGCTATGACAGCTAAGGGCTTAGGTGTAAATGGTCTTAAGGTTGATGGTAGTGATGATAAGAGAGCAAATAATGCGATTAATGTAATCGCTGAAGCTATTCAGAAGGTATCTACACAGAGATCTGCACTTGGTGCTGTTCAGAACAGATTAGAGCATACAATTAAGAACCTCGATAACGTTGTTGAGAATACAACAGCAGCTGAGAGCCAGATTCGTGATACAGATATGGCATCTGAAATGGTTAAGTACTCTAATGCTAACATCCTTTCACAGGCAGGTCAGTCTATGCTTGCACAGGCTAATCAGTCTAACCAGGGCGTTCTTAGCTTACTTGGCTAATTAAGAAAGTAAATTGTGTAATGCCGGTTGGCGCAATCGGTATACCATGAATGAAATGGGGCTATCATTTGATAGCCCTGTTTTGTTAAAGGGGATATAGGAGGGGAATTATGTCATATCCAGTTTCGGTTTGCATTATCGCAAAGAATGAAGAGAAGCATATAGAGGAATGTTTGAAGCATCTAGTACCGTATGGGATGGAAATTATTGTGACAGATACAGGTTCTACAGATAAGACAAAGGAAATTGCATTAAAATACACAGATAAGGTATATGACTTTGCATGGATAAATGATTTTAGTGCGGCAAGAAATTTCTGCGCATCCAAGGCATCTAATGATTGGATTCTTGCTATTGACTGTGATGAATATGTAGAGAAGCTGAATAAAGAGCTATTAAGCGAGTATATGCAGAAGGTGCCTGCCTATGCAGGTAAAATCCACATCCGAAATCTTGCGAAAAGAAACAATGGCGAAGCTGCCTATGTAAATGAAGACATTATTCGCTTTTATCATAAGAGGTATTATGAATTTGACTATCCAATCCATGAGAATGTCATGCCAAAGAAAGATGCAGGAATACAGCTTGCATGCTTTCAGGCGCCTATTGAGGTCATTCATCATGGATATAATATAGATGAAGAAGCAATGAAGAAGAAGCAGGAGCGAAATCTGGAGCTTTTATATAAGGCATTGGAAGCAGAACCTGACCGACAGGCTTATACTTACTTCCAGATAGGTCAGTCTAAACAGGTGCTTGGAAACATTGAACAGGCAATTGAAAGCTATGAAAAGAGCCTTTTGATTGATGATGATACTTCTAAGCAGTATGTGCATATGTGTATTACCCAGCTTGCTACAGCTTATGCACAGATAGATGAACCGCAAAAAGCAGTAGAGGTGATGGAGCGATACAAGGACCGCATCAAGACGGCTCGATTTACCTACACCTACGGTCTTGCCTTGCTTGGCACACGGGATTTCCTAAAGGCACTGATGCAGCTGGTGCTTGCAACGACTATGCCTGATAAAGATTCTCTCGGAGAGGATTTGCTACAGTGCTATCAGTATATCATCAAGCTCTACCAGATGTATGGGGAGCATAAGATGGCAGAGGATTTTAGAAAGCAATATGAAGAAATAATTTCGGGAAAGTGCTAAACTTTCCCTCTTTTCTTGTCGATATAAAGATTGAAGTATAGTAGGTAACGCACGTAAGTGCACAATTTTAAATGAAAATACATGTATAACATGGAGGTGATTCGCATGTATGTAGAGCCGATGGGACAGATGGCAGTAGTAAAGCCAATCACAAAGCCTGAGGTAGAGAAGGTGTATCGGGCAGAATCCATGGATGGAGGAGCAGAATATCACGTAGAAGAAAGCAATACAAATCAGAAGGTAGTGGATAATAGTAACTCATCCAAGGAACCATCTTCTGTTGAGACAGACAAGATTAAGAAGGCATTAGAGAAGATGAATGTACAGCTTCCGAATGCAGAGGCAAAGTTTGGTATTCATGAAGCCACAAACAGAGTAATGATTAAGCTGGTAGATAAGGACACTCAGGAGATTATCAAGGAGTTTCCACCTGAGAAGACATTGGATATGCTTGCAAAGTGTATGGAGATTGCCGGAGTTCTGGTGGATGAGAAATTGTAAGAAAATGTATCGTAATTATGAAGGAACTGAATAATTACAGGAAAGGCATAGGTAAGGTGTTATGTCAGATTTATTAAGAGTCACAGGAATGTATTCCGGTATGGATACAGAAAGTATTATATCTCAGCTCGTAGAAGCAAAGAGTATGAAGGTAACTAAGATTAAGAATGAGCAGACTAAGCTGGAGTGGAAGCAGAATGTATGGCAGGATTTAAATAAGAAGATTTACAGCTTATACAGCTCTACTTTGTCTAATCTTAGATTATCAGGAACTTATCAGAAGAAGTCAACAACATGTTCTGATAGCACAAAGGCTACCGTTGTTGCGAGTGAAGCTGCTATTAACGGTACGCAGACATTAGAAGTCACGCATCTTGCAAAGGCAGGATATCTGACCGGTGCTGAGTTAAAGGGCAAGGAGAAGAAGATTACCAATGCGGACGGAACAGAGACTGTTAAGGAAGTAGATTGGACTACATCTGATAAGATTTCAGAGATGAATGCTGACTTGGTAGGTAAGAAGATTACCGTGGGTGTTGGAAAAGGTGATGATGCCAAGACAACAGAGATAGAGATTACAGCTGATATGAAGATTAGTGATTTGGTAAGCAAGCTCAAAGAAGCCGGCGTAAACGCTTCCTTTGACGAGACCAATCAGAGATTTTTCATCAGTTCTACTGGAACAGGCTTAGATAAAGAGTTTACACTTTCATCAGACAGTCTTGCTTCCGGTGACAGTGCCTTAAAGGCTCTTGGACTTGAGGCAAATGCAACTTATGCAAATGGTTCAAGCTGTACACGTGTTGAAGCACAGGATGCAAAGATTGTATTAAATGGTGCAACCTTTACATCTGATACGAATACTTTTACTGTGAACGGTCTGACGATTAATGCTGTAGGAGTGACAACAGAGGAAATCTCTATTAATACAACTACAGATTATGATGGTGTTTATGATACAATCAAGGACTTTATCACGGAATACAATGAAATCATCAATGAAATGACTCAGAAGTACGGTGCAGATTCTGCAAGAGATTATGATATTCTTACAGATGAAGAAAAAGAGAGCATGACAGATGATGAGATTGAAAACTGGGAAAATAAGATAAAGGATTCACTCCTTCGTAATGATAATACCTTGAACAAGATTATCAGCACAATGAAGGGCGCTATGACTGAAGGCTATGAAGTGAATGGCAAGAAGATGTACCTCTTTGATTTCGGTATTGAAACACTTGGATACTTTGATGCAGAAGAGGGCGAGAGAAATGCTTACCACATCGCAGGTGATGCAGATGATGATAAGATGGCTGATAAGGCAGATAAATTAAAGACTGCCATTGCAGAAGATCCTGAGAGCGTTGCAACATTTTTCTCATCATTATGTAAGAATCTTTATGATGGTCTTGATAAGATGATGAAGTCTACCGATTACAGCAGTATGTATAAGGTATACGATGACAAGAAGCTGAAGGAAGATTATGACGATTATACGAAGAAGATTAAAGAGGCTGAGGACGAGCTGAATGATTATGAGGACAGATGGTATGATAAGTTCTCTGCAATGGAGGTAGCACTTTCTAAGCTACAGTCTAACTCTAATGCAGTCATGAGTATGTTGGGAACTTCATACTAGGTAGTATAATGTCAAATAATATACCGCAAAAAGTGGAATAAGGAGAGGGTAACGGCATGCTGAAACAAAACGGTTATGCACAGTATCAGAATAGTAGAATTATGACAGCCTCACCGGCTGAATTAACCCTGATGCTTTATGAGGGGGCAATTAAATTCGGAAATATTGCTACCATTGCAATGGAGAATAAGGACCCTGCCAAGGCACATGAGAATGTAGTTAAGGTAGAGAGAATTATTCAGAATTTCCGAGAAACACTGGACAAAAAGTATCCTGTATGGGAAGATTTTGAAAAGGTATATGTTTATCTTTTGAGAAGATGTCATGAGGCAAATATCGCGAAGGATCCTGAGATTATGCAGGAGGTAGTGAAGCATCTGCGCTCTATGCGAGATAACTGGAAAGAGGTTATGAAGGTGGTTGCAGCTGATAAGAGTAATGCGGCAGCACAGGCAAGAGTTGCAGGCGGCCAGCGTAATTCCGTTGGCTACGCACCCTCGACGATGAAGAAGACAGGTACTTGATAGTGGTAAAGGCTTGCTTATATGAGTAGAGTAGGGCAGGTAAGACAGCGTGTATAAGGAAGGGGAAAGGCATGACGGAAAAGTATTTACAGATAATGATTGAAAGCCTTGAAAAAAAGATTAAAGTATTAAATCAGATTATGGAGCTGAATGAAAAACAGTCAGAGCTGGCGTCGCATCAGCCGATGGATATGGAGGCATTTGATGAGACAATGGATGAAAAGGGAAAGCTTATTGATGAGATTAATAAGTTAAATGACGGTTTTGAAGCTACCTATGAATTGGTGAAGAATGAAGTACAGGGCAATACAGAGAAGTACCGTGATAAGGTATCTGTTTTGCAGGAGCTCATTCGAACAGCAGTAGATAAGAGTGTCACTGTAGAGGTTCAGGAGAAGCGAAATAAGAGTGCATTGGAGAATGTATTTCGTATGAAGCGGACAGAGATTAAGCAGATGAAGAAGTCAACTGCGGCAGCATTGAAGTACTATAAGAACATGAGCAGGATTAATGAGGTTGATCCTCAGCTTATGGACAGAAAGAAATAACGATTAGTGTAAAGAGCGTTCTCGTCTTAGGATGAGGACGCTTTTTTGTCTATGAATTGTCAGAAAATTTGTTAATACATTATGTAAAATGCGCCGATATAGTATATAGGTAATTAGATGGTTTGGGGGAGCGGATATGGTCATTTCACATAATTTGTCAGCGATGAATGCAGATAGACAATACAATATCGTTGGAAAGAATCTAACAGGTGTAACAGAGAAATTTTCCAGCGGCTATCGTATTAACCGCGCAGCGGATGATGCGGCAGGACTTTCCATATCGGAGAAGATGAGAAAGCAGATGCGTGGCTTGGACAGGGCGGTAGAGAATGCCGAGGATGGTATCTCACTGGTGCAGACGGCGGAGGGAGCTTTGCAGGAGGTTCAGGAAATGCTGCAGCGTATGAATGAGCTGTGCGTGCAGGCTGCGAATGGTACGAACTCAGAGACGGATAGAGGATATATACAGGATGAAATCAATCAGCTAAAAACAGAAATTGACAGAGTGGCGGCAAATACAAAATTTAATGAAATTCCACTGCTTGATGGCGGTCAGGGATTAGATGCAGCAAATATTTATGTGTCACCTCTCGGAAAAGCAACCGGTTCGGTAAAGGGTCTCTCGTTGGCGGATGTTGAGTCAGAGGGCGGAACTAAAATCATATATACGGAACTAACACATGATGTCAATACGACACAGACACAGGTAGGTAATGCGACATTGGCAGGCTATACGGCGCTAAAGGATGACTTGAAGCTGGAGATAGTTCCGCAAGCAGTAAATGCATTACTTTTGGCATATCCGGATACCTTTGGATATTTGAATGGTTCGTCCATAGGAATTGGATTAAATCTATATACGGCTTCATCAACAACGTTGGCTTCTGTAACCTTGGGAGTGGGCGGTGCTTTGAGTGCACTTAATGTCACATATAAGTTGAGTGTGAATATGAACAGTTTAAGTATGGATGCATCGGGAAATTTGACGGCGGCAAGCCGTACAGAGCTTGAACATACAATTATTCATGAGATGATGCATGCAATGATGGATGAAGCGTTAACAACCGGTATGCTGGGACTGGATGCTACAGGTGCGAGTCAGACAGCTTTTCCTGATTGGTTTGTGGAAGGAATGGCGCAGACAGCAGCGGGTGCATGTAATGATAGCAATGACTGGGTAAATGGTGGCTTAGGAATTACGACCTCAACATCGACAGCAGATATATCGACGATTGTAAAGTCAGCTGCCAATAAGATTGGAAGCGGAACGACAGCATCACAATATGGTACGGGCTATCTTGCATGTATGTATTTGGGATATCTTGCAAACGGTGGAACAGGAACGCCAAGTGCGAGTAGCATCGCGAATGGATTGGATATGATTTTGGATGAGATAAAGAGTGGTACCAGTCTGGATGCTACGATACAAAAGTATACAAGCTATGGGGGAATTAATGACTTTCAGAATAGATTTGGAGATTCAGCGTCTGCAGGTTTTATCGCAGCGCTGGTAGGTGCGGTAGGAAGCGGTTCCGGTGGTGTGGTGTCGGGTAATTTCAGTGGAAATGCACAATTACCGGATGCGGCATTGACACCGGCAATTAAGCTGTTTGAACTGGATACGACAAATGATAAGGTGAACAATGTGTATCCTAGTGGATATCAGGTATTGACTGGTGGTGCAGCTTATGCTTCGGGTGTGGCAGGACCTACAGGTGGTGGAACCGGAGGTACGGGTGGAACCGGAGGTACAGGTGGAACCGGAGGTACAGGTGGAATAGGAGGCACTGAAAGTGGAACCTATGTACCTTGGCGTGAATTGACCTTACAGATTGGTTCAGAATCTGACAGAACAAATAAGCTACGAATTAGGATTGAAGCAATGAATTGTCAGGCGCTGGGGATTAGAAATTTGAGTGCAGAAACTGTGGATTCTGCGACGGAAGCAATCGATTTGGTAGCGGTGGCATTGCAGAAGGTATCTACACAACGCTCAAGCCTTGGTGCATATCAGAACCGTTTAGAGCATACTATCAGGAATCTGGATAATGTGGTCGAGAATACAACAGCTGCTGAAAGCCGTATCAGAGATACGGATATGGCAGATATGATGGTAGAGTACACCAATCAGAATGTGTTAAAGCAGTCAGGGGAAGCCATGCTTGCACAGGCAAAGCAGAGCAAGGAAGGAATTATGTCTCTGCTTCGATAGAGGGAGATAGATAAAGGGGAGATGTCGTATGGTAATACAGCATAACATGCTTGCCATGAACGCAAGCCGACAATTGGGAATTGTAAAGGGAAATGTTGCTGTTTCGACAGAAAAGCTTTCCAGCGGCTACCGTATTAACCGCTCAGCAGATGATGCGGCAGGACTATCCATATCGGAGAAGATGCGTTATCAGATTAGAGGCTTGTATAGAGGTGCTTCTAATATTGATGAAGGAATCGGATATTGTCAAACAGCGGATGGGGCATTGCAGGAAATGGAAGAAATGTGCCAGCGTATCAATGAGTTGGCAGTTCAGGCGGCCAATGGTACAAATTCGGAAACGGACAGAGCATATATCGATGAAGAGATACAGCAGCTTAAGGATGAGATAGACAGAATATGTATCACAACAAAGTATAATGATGAGTATATTTTTCGATGTGAGGATAAGATACGGGATGAAAACCAAGGTTATTATCTGTTGAATTTCAGTGGTTCGCCCAATGATGTACAGATATACAACGAAAACTATGATGCAGCGACGGGTGCAGCAACCTATGGTGGAGTCGTCTATAATTCGGTGCGATATGCATGGTCAACAATTAGTGCCGGGATGTATGATGCAGCGACAGGACTATTTCAAGAGGGAGAGTATTCTTTTGTAACACAGGATGGAACGACTCTTAAGTTCATCTGTGAGGATGCGACGAAGCCTCCTGAGGTAATCAGAGAGTTCTATATGGTGGCTTCGGAGAAAGGTATCAGTATTGATGGAGAAGAGATAACTTGGAAAAAGGTTGTTGATGCGGGAGGAAAATCTTTGAATCCCGGAAATATTGAGCAGACAACCTATTCCTTCTTTCATAATGGCGTAAAAATATCCTTTATGCCTGATGTGGAGGATGATTTTGAAGATGTAATAGCAAAGCTCTCTTATACAAGATGGCAAAGTAAATATCAGATGCCACATGAGGAAACAGCGGTGCAGGTAGTCTCAAATTCCAGTAAGGCGTATATCCACAATAAGTCGCAGGTAGAGGATGCGTTGAATGGCAATACAGATTTTCTTGGATATGAGTATGTGCTTCGGGCAGGAGATGGAAGTAGTGGTTCGGATGGCTTGTGGTTAGAGAAAAATGGGACTACGGTAGGTACCAGTCTGACTACATGGGCAGGTGTCGATATGGCTGACTGGGGTGATTTGAGTGATGATATTAATGAGAACAGAAGTCCGGATTATAAATATAGCTATGCACCTGCAGGAAATAATGAGGCCAGTGTTGAGTTTCAATATCGGGTAATCAATGAGATTAGTAAGGATACCTTGATAGATGCTTTAGACGGGATGACCTTTAAGGCCAATGGTGCGATTCAGACGGATAATGAAGGAAAAGTGGATTATACGGCGACAGACAGAGTGGTAGGTATGTCGATTGTACGGAATACTCTGGAATATACGGTGGAACAGGAGTATGAGCTGGGGCGTGACTTTAGTGTGGAGCAGGACGTATTTGGAGATAGTCAGCTGGAGTATGATGCTGTAACTGATAAGTTTGCTGTAAGGTTTGACGGTACGGATATAGGAGGAAATGCGGTAGAGTATTTGTATGAGAGTTCGCCGGTAACAAGTACGATTAATACTTTGGCAAATCAAATCTATGATTCTGGAATACAGGATTATCTGGGCTTAATTCGATTGCGTTACTTGGAGGGAGCTTCTAATCCGACACAGCTTAATCTTTCTGACCTAATAGGTGGTAAACTAACAGGTAGTGGTAGTAGTACATATCTGAAAGAAACGGTTACAGTAGATCCAGCGGCTCCTAAATGGAAGAGAACGTCGGGATATAATACACCTACTACGGAGAAAACATTTGCTAGTTCAAAAATTGATTTTTCAGGATTTGGAGTGGATTACAATTTGAGTGATTTGATTGGACTTGGCTTTAATACAACATGCCAGACCTGTTCTAATCACTATAGTGTGCAGTTTTCTTCACCAGCAGCAACAAATGCTACATGGACTTCATTTACGGCAGCGGATGGCAATATCTATCAGTATGCAAAGAAGCAAAGTGGACAGCACTATACCTTGTATTTAAATATTGATTCTATGCAAGGAAAGGTGACTAATGGCGTAGAATTAAGTAATGCTTTGCTGGATGCTATCAATGAATCAAAATTTGAGTTTCATTATACGCAGTATGCAACGAAGAATGATGAGGCAGTTTTTTATCTGTATGATAACAGACCGTCCTATGTTTCTGGAGGAGTATCTACCGCTACCAGTGCGACATTTGAGCCTTATTCATACACCTTTAATCCGATTGCGACGGTGAATGTGAATCTGTATGATTCAGTGAATACAAAGGATTATTTGTATCTTAGGTATCAATATAATTATACGGATTTACTGGATTCATCAAATCTGACGCTGACGGTAGTGGATGATGCCAATGGAAAATATGTAGAAACGGCAGCAGGGCAGTATGAGCTTTATACCGGTGCCTCTTCACAGAGCGGTCTTCGAAGAGTCAATGTAACGGGGGTAGATTACAATCAGACAAAGGATGATGTAAAGGATTATATAGAGAATACAATGCTTGCCAATATTGCAGCTTCGTCCAGAGTACAGCTACAGTCAACAGAGTATGCATCGGTAAAGATGACAACGGCTGTGAATTCAAACAAAGCCATGGTAACGGATTTTGATACGCCCGTGCAGGTGCTGGATGAAGCACTTAGTAAGGTGAAGGAAAAAGTACCCAAGGAATATTTGAAGATTCAATGCAGCGCAAACAGTCAGGATTTGCTTTATATCGAGAAACAGCGGCTGTCGGTATACCGCTTGGGAATGTATAAGCTGAATACCAGAACACAAGGCGCTGCGACAAGTGCAATTGATATGGTGTCGAATGCCATACAGAAGCTAAATACGGTCAGGAGCTGTTTTGGTGCGTATCAGAATCGATTGGAGCATTCCTATGCCATAAATCTAAATACTCATGAGAATACCACTTATGCAGAATCAGGGATTCGTGATACGGATATGGCAGAGGAAATGGTTGCTTATTCCAATGGCAATGTACTTCAGCAGGCAGGACAGTCAATGCTGGCACAGGCAAATCAAAGTAATCAGGGAATATTGCAGTTATTGCAATAAGATATATTTGTTTGTAAAGTTTTGAAAATGATATAAATTTTCAGATAATTCTAGCCGATATATACATCGTAAAAGGACTAACATAAAGTATTGAGATAATCTTTTTACATAACGTACCAATAAGGGGTATGAAATAATTAATATGACGCCTGACGGAAGACACCGTAGGCAGGAATGAGGAGGACAAGAAGTATGGTAGTACAACACAATCTTCAGGCGATGAACGCCAACAGAATGCTTGGTATCACACAGGGAGCAATCTCTAGCAATACAGAGAAGCTTTCCAGCGGATATCGTATTAACAGAGCTGCGGATGATGCAGCAGGTCTTTCTATCTCTGAGAAGATGAGAAAGCAGATTAGAGGTCTTGATCAGGCATCTGCAAATGCTGAGGATGGTATCTCATGTGTACAGACTGCAGAAGGTGCTCTTGCAGAAGTACAGGATATGCTTCAGAGAATGAACGAGTTAGTAGTACAGGCTGCTAACGGTACAAACTCTGTTACAGACCGTCAGTATATTCAGGACGAGATTGACCAGTTAATCAGTGAGGTTGATCGTGTAGCTGAAACTACAAAGTTCAATGAGATTTATTTGTTAAAGGGTGATGAGGATGGTGTTCCATCATTAGAGTATACCTTTAATTATTTAACAGATGATGCAGTAGATATGACAGACAAGTCAAATGTTACTAACCTTGCAGGTCAGAAGGTATTAGTTAATTACAATGGACCAGACAATGTATATGTTGTTTCAGCAAGTATTGCGACAGCGAATGCTAGTAGTCCTCTTACTGCAGATGTAGTAAGCCGAGGCGATGATTTTACTAAGTATATTGAGACTGGAGAAGTTGGACAGAGTTCTTCAGTAACTGCATTTACAATGAATGTAGATGATTATGTTGCGTTTAAGAATACTTCTATTGAATCTGATAAGTTAGAAGTTGTTGCTTCTAATGGAAATGTTATTGATCCGGATAATGATGCTTATATCTTTGATGTAGCGAATGGGTCAATTATTCATATCAAGAAGGGTGAGGATTTATCGCCATATATTACAAAAGATCTTAATGGCATTTATTCTATGAAGTCTGATTTTAGAATGCTTGAGGTAGTAAGTGACGGTTCGCAAGGATTTGACGATGTACATGGTACGGACTTAACAACTAAACTCGCTAATACAGATTTTATCGGTGCTACTGCAACTTATCAGTTATACAATAAGGATGGTCAGGTAGTATCAGGTGTAGCTCTTGATAAGTATTTCAATGAGAATGGAGAGTACTTAGGTGGTTTATTTAAGAATGATAACGCTACTGTAGCAAGTGAGATTCCAAAGGATGATATTTTTGATTTTGTATCTATCAATACAGAGGAAGTTGCGGATACATTGAGCTTTACACTGCATGTTGGTGCTGATTCTGACAGAACCAACAAGATTACAGCAAATCTTAATTCTATGTCAGCAGCTGGACTTGGTATTTCTAAGCTCAGAAGTACAGCAGTTGGTATCGTAGATGAAACTGGTGATAATGCCACAGACGCAATAGATGTTATCGCAGCAGCTATCCAGAAGGTATCTGAGCAGCGTTCTGCACTTGGTGCTGTTCAGAACAGATTAGACCATACAATTAAGAACTTAGATAATATCGTTGAGAATACAACAGCAGCTGAATCTGCAATCCGTGATACAGATATGGCTGAAGAAATGGTTGCTTATTCTAATAACAACGTATTACAGCAGGCTGGTCAGTCAATGCTTGCACAGGCTAACCAGGCTAACCAGGGAATCCTTTCTCTGTTACAGTAATAAAGAATCTTGGGGAAGTGTCGTGTGTCCAGCGAAGCTGGACCACACTTGCCGGTGTAAGTCCGGTCACGGTAATCGCCAGTGAGCCGTGTAGCCAAACCCAGTGCGTTGCAGTAATGCAGGGTGCCAAGCGGGTGGATAAAGTAACTCTGATAAGG